>NZ_JAOQJL010000002.1:59727-185882 GCF_025566965.1 Blautia ammoniilytica
GAAGAAGAACCAGCGAACTGAGCATCAGAGTGCATACGTCCCATAGTATCTGTCATACCGTAGGAAGCAGGACCTGCTGCCATGTTGTCCGGGTGAAGTGTACGTCCTGTACCACCGCCGGAAGCAACGGAGAAGTATTTCTTACCCTGCTCGATACATTCTTTTTTGTATGTACCTGCAACCGGATGCTGGAAACGGGTCGGGTTTGTGGAGTTACCTGTGATGGAAACACCAACATTCTCGTGATGCATGATAGCAACACCTTCCTGAACGTCATCTGCACCGTAGCATTTAACAGTAGCACGAAGACCGTTGGAATATGGTTTCTCATAGATAATATTTAATTTAGCTTCTTTGTAATCATATTTTGTCTCAACAAATGTGAAACCGTTGATACGGGAAATGATCTGAGCAGCGTCTTTTCCAAGACCGTTCAGGATAACACGTAATGGTTTCTGACGTACTTTGTTTGCTTTCTCTGCAATACCGATGGCACCCTCAGCAGCTGCGAAGGACTCATGGCCTGCAAGGAAGCAGAAGCACTCTGTCTCTTCCTCAAGAAGCATTTTACCAAGGTTACCATGGCCAAGACCTACTTTTCTGTGGTCAGCAACAGAACCTGGGATACAGAAAGCCTGAAGGCCTTCTCCGATAGCAGCAGCAGCGTCAGAAGCTTTTCTGCAGCCTTTTTTGATTGCAATGGCAGCACCTACAGTGTATGCCCAGCAAGCGTTCTCAAAGCAGATCGGCTGGATCTTCTTTACCTGATCATATACGTCAAGTCCAGCATCTTTTGTAATTTTTTCAGCTTCTTCGATAGAGCTGATACCATAGCTGTTTAATACAGCATTGATCTGGTCAATTCTTCTTTCATAACTTTCAAATAATGCCATTTTATGTTCGTCTCCTTTCGTTTCCTGATTACTCTTCTCTTGGGTCGATAATCTTAACGGCATCTGCTACACGGCCATACTGACCTTTTGCTTTTTCCCATGCGGTGTTAGGATCATCACCTTTTTTGATGAAGTCGGTCATCTTTCCAAGAGAAACGAACTGATATCCGATTACTTCATTATCCTCGTCAAGAGCGATACCTGTTACATATCCCTCTGCCATCTCGAGGTAACGAACACCTTTTTCTTTTGTAGCATACATAGTACCAACCTGGGAACGAAGACCCTTACCAAGATCCTCAAGTCCGGCACCTACAGCAAGTCCGTCATCAGAGAAAGCACTCTGAGTACGTCCATATACGATCTGGAGGAATAATTCTCTCATTGCGGTGTTGATCGCATCACAGACAAGGTCAGTATTTAAAGCTTCCAGGATAGTTTTGCCCTGAAGGATCTCAGCTGCCATAGCTGCAGAATGAGTCATACCTGAACATCCGATCGTTTCAACAAGAGCTTCCTCGATTACACCATTTTTTACATTCAGGGACAGCTTGCATGCACCCTGCTGTGGAGCACACCAGCCAACGCCGTGTGTAAAACCAGAAATATCTTCAATTTTTTTGGAATGAACCCATTTTCCTTCTTCAGGAATTGGAGCAGGCTCATGTTTTGCGCCCTTAGCTACAGGACACATGTTTTCAACTTCCTTAGTGTAAATCATTTTAAGACTCCTTTCAGTATTAGTGAACTTAATGTTGTTAAAAGTCTAACAACTCAGTGTAGCGCTCCTTAAGGGAGTCTCCCATAGCGGAACGCTTTACTGGTGTTATTCTCTCACAAAATGCCCAATTCGTCCAGTCATAATTTGTAAAAAAACATAGAAAAAAGAGAAAGTGCTTGAATAAAAAATGTAAATGAGCAACAGTCACCGAAAAAAATTTCTTTACTTTTCTAATTTACTTACTATAATGCAATTATCGGATGCGTCATTGGAGGGGAGAGAAATATGATATACACATGCAGATATAAATCAACGATTGGTGATATTTTGCTGGCTGCAGATGAAATTAAGTTGGAACAAGCAAACCTAAGTTAAAGGAGTACAGGATGGAACAGACAAAGCAATTACAGGATTCATTTATGCCGGAAAAGTTCCGGGTTTTAAGCGGCAGTGCATTAAAAGTACTGGCTATGGTGATCATGCTGATCGACCATACAGCTGCATTTCTTCTGGTGAAATCAGCGTCTGCCACCAGGACTTTATTTGTTCTTGGAGGCACGGATATATCGATTTACAGGATCATGCGGGATGTGGGCAGGGCTGCATTTCCCATTTTTTGTTTTCTTCTGGTGGAGGGCTTTGTCCATACACACAACCGCTTTAAATATGGAAGAAATCTACTGATCTTTGCCTGTATTTCAGAAATTTCCTGGGATCTGGTACATAAAGGTACATTCTTTGATATGTCTACCCAGAATGTGTTTTTTACACTGTTTTTGGGTTATCTGGCTTTTTGTGCAGTTGATTATTATAAAGACAACCAGCTGATGCAGCTTATCTGCATGGCCGTGCTTTTTGCTGTATCATGGAACCTGCATGCAGATTACAGCTACAGAGGGTATGTATTCCTTCTTATCATGTACTGGCTGAAGGAGAAGAAAGCAGCCCAGGCGGTGATCGGTACAAGCTGGCTGATCTATGAGTGGAAAGCATGCTTTGCTTTTCTTTCTATCAATATGTATAACGGACAGAGAGGATTCATTAAAGGAAAATGGGCAAAATACTTTTTCTATGTTTTTTACCCGGCACATATCCTGATCCTGTTCCTGATCCGGCGGATGCTTTATCAGATGTAGATCACTCCTCCTCTTTTTATGATGTTTTGATTGACATATAGGATGCACTGCTATAGAATAGAAAAAGTTATCGTAAAAAACGGCTGCTCGACTTGAACAAAACACATTGAGAGGGGGATTTTTATGGAAAAAAATGCCGTGGAAAAAGAAAACAAAATGGGCGTTATGCCTGTTGGAAAATTGCTTGTATCAATGTCTGTCCCGATCATGATTTCCATGCTGGTTCAGGCATTATATAATATTGTAGACAGTATGTTTGTTGCAAAGCTCAATGAGAATGCACTGACAGCTGTTTCACTGGCCTTTCCTGTACAGAACCTGATGATCGCAGTAGGTACAGGTACCGGTGTAGGTATTAATGCCCTTGTGTCACGGTCTCTGGGCGAAAAGAATACGGAATATGCCAACAAGGCTGCTAATAACGGCATTATCCTTTGCCTGTTAAGTGCATTGACTTTTGCCGTGCTTACCGGAGTCTTCGGACATACATTCTTTGCTGTTCAGACACAGGATCCCCAGATCCTTTCTTATGGAACGGCTTATGTAAGGATCATCGGGATGATGTCATTTGGACTGTTTATGCAGCTTGTATTTGAAAGACTGCTGCAGGCAACCGGAAGGACGTTTTATTCCATGCTGACCCAGCTTCTGGGTGCGATCCTGAATATTATTCTGGATCCGATCATGATTTTTGGTCTTTTCGGCTTTCCCAGGATGGAGGTGGCAGGTGCTGCCCTTGCCACTGTAACTGGGCAGATTATTGCTGCTATTGTAGGATATTTTGTAAATCATCATATTAATAAGGAACTCCATATTTCCCTGGTGAAATATAAGCTGTCCGCAAATGTTGTAAAAAATATTTACAGTGTTGGGTTCCCGTCTATTATCATGGCTTCCGTAGGATCTGTTATGACCTTTGGTATGAATAAGATCCTGATGGGATTTTCCTCTACTGCAACCGCAGTATTTGGTGTTTATTTCAAGCTTCAGAGCTTTGTATTTATGCCGGTATTTGGTCTGAATAATGGTATGGTGCCCATCATTTCTTACAATTACGGAGCCAAAAAGCCGGATCGTATCACAAAGACGATCCGGTTCAGTGTGGCTATGGGTGTTGGAATCATGCTTCTGGGATTTGCAGTATTCCAGCTGTTCCCTCAGGAGCTTCTGAATATTTTCAACGCTTCAGATACTATGCTGGAGATTGGAATACCGGCTCTTCGCATTATCAGTTTTAGCTTTTTGCTGGCTGGTTTCAGTGTGGTTTCCTCCTCTGTATACCAGTCCCTGTGCCATAGCTTCTTAAGCCTGGCAGTATCTGTGTTAAGACAGCTGGTAGTGCTTCTTCCGGCGGCCTTTATTCTGGCACGGACAGGCGGGATCAAAGCTACCTGGTGGTCATTCCCTATTGCAGAATTGTTTTCCTTTGTGATCTGTGTGCTGTTCCTCAGATATGTTTATAAAGCGGAGATCGATCCGTTGAAGAAATAAAAGAAAAGCCAGTTTCCTTCAGAATCACCTGGAGCAAACTGGCTTATTACATGTCATATAAAATGTCTTATCCCATATGGATCGTTACCTGGTATTCTTTCTTTCCCTCTTCAAAAGGAATCAGATTACCTGAAATCTGTTTTCCGTCGATTTCCAGATATTTTACCCCCTTTTCAACATGATCAGGATTTGAGATAAAAAGATGATATACTGCGCCCCTAAACCTGCGGGTGACAGTGAAATCCCCAAAGTCTGCAGGGATACATGGGTCTACACACAAACCGTCATAGCTTGGCTGTATGCCAAGGATGGCCTGGGAGAGATTTACAAATGTCCAGGCAGCAGTGCCTGTAAGCCAGCTGTTTTTGGCTTCCCCGTGCCGTGGTGCATCCTTTCCTGCAATCATCTGAGAATAAATATAAGGTTCTGTCCTGTGGATCTGGCTGATATTCTCAATATAGGAAGGACAGGTTTTTTTATAGATCTGAAAAGCACGGCTGCCTCTGCCGATCATGGTTTCTCCGATGGAAATCCAGGGATTGTTATGGCAGAAAATACCTGCATTTTCTTTATAACCTGGCGGATAGGAGGAGATTTCCCCAAGGTTCAGGTAGTATCTGGTATAAGCAGGCTGCTGTACCATGATACCGTATTTGGTATCCAGCCGTTCTTTTACAGAATCCAGTGCTTTTTCTGCCAGGCCTTCCTTTACACCGATCCCTGCCATTACGCAGAATCCCTGAGGCTCAATAAAGATCTGGCCTTCTTCACATTCATGGGAACCTATCTTTTGGGATGTTGCATCATAGGCGCGAAGAAACCAGTCACCATCCCAGCCGGAGGTAAGCACTGCCTGGTACATGGCATCAATTGCATCTTTTGCCTGAAGAGCTTCCTCGGTGTGGCCATATTTTTCACAGATGGTTTGAAATTCCCTGCCGTATTTTACAAACATTCCTGCAATGAAAACAGATTCTGCCACAGGACCTTCAGAAGGACCAGTAGTCTGGAATGGCTCCCCAGGCTCACTGGAAAAGCAGTTCAGGTTCAGACAGTCGTTCCAGTCTGCACGGCCGATCAATGGTAGTTTATGGGGACCTAAGTGGGTACAGGTATAATGGAAGCTGCGAAGCAGATGCTGGAAAAAGGGCTGTGCTTTTGAGGTGTCGCAGTCAAAGGCTACCATTTCGTCTAAAATAGAAAAATCACCGGTTTCCTTCAGGTAAGCAGAAGCAGCTGCGATCAGCCATAACGGGTCATCGTTAAATCCGCTTCCAATATCCAGATTGCCTTTCTTGGTGAGAGGCTGATACTGATGATAAGCACTGCCATCTTCAAATTGAGTAGCAGCAATATCAAGGATACGCTCTCTTGCGCGTTCAGGTACAAGATGTACAAAGCCAAGAAGATCCTGACAGGAATCTCGAAAGCCCATGCCTCTTCCTGTACCGGATTCGTAGTAGGAAGCAGAGCGGGAAAGGTTGAAAGTTACCATACACTGGTACTGGTTCCAGATATTTGCCATACGGTTTACATGGGGATCCTGGCTGTTTACAAAAAAGCGGGAGAGCAGATCTTCCCAGTAATGGTTCAGATCCTGGAATGCTTTCTTCACCTGTGCGGAAGTATGATATTTTTCCTGCATGGCAAGAGCTGTGGTCTTGCGGATCACATTTGGTGCTTCCCATTTTTCTTCCTGAGGATTTTCACAATACCCAAGAAGGAATATCAGTTCTTTCTCTTCCCCTGGAGCAAGTACAAGATCAATCTGGTGACTGGCGATGGGATACCATCCACTGGCAACAGAACCAGTACATTTTCCCTGCTCTACGGCCAGAGGCCGGTCATTTCCCCGGCGCACTCCCAGAAATTCATCTCTGCTGGTGTCAAAGCCGTCAATGGGCGTATTTACAGAAAAGAAGCTGTAGTGATTTCTTCGCTCCCTGTATTCTGTTTTGTGGTAAATAGCGCTTCCCTGGATCTCCACTTCTCCAATACTTAAATTACGCTGGAAATTGGTCATATCATCTACTGCATTCCACAGACAAAACTCCACATAGGAAAAAAGGGAAAGCTTTTTGGCAGAAGCGGATTGGTTTTTTAAGGTAAGTACATTGATCTCGCAAGGAGTGTCTACAGGTACAAAAGCCAGAAGATCAGCAGAAAGCTGGTTTTTGATTCCATGGAAACGGCTGTATCCAAGACCGTGTCTGCATTGGTATTCGTCCAGAGGGGTTCGGGTGGGCATTGTACCAGGATTCCAGATCACATCCCCTTCTTTTATGTAATAGTATTTTCCGTTGGAATCTGCCGGAAGATTATTATAGCGGTAACGGGTAAGCCGGAGCAGCTTTGCATCTTTATAGAAACTGTAACCACCACAGGTGTTGGAGATCAGACTGAAAAAGTCCTGAGATCCCAGATAATTGATCCATGGAAGTGGAGTGTCCGGGGTTGTGATCACATACTCCTTTTTTTCGTCGTCAAAGAAACCGAACTTCATTGGAAATCCTCCCTTGTCAAAGATTAGAGCTTGACACGATGTACTACAGTGCCTGTAATCATGCGTGGAGCTCTGAAAAAAAGTATATGCGAAAACGAATGAGTTCTGATAATTCGACAGAAATAAAAGAAACATTAGAAAACAATATAAAATAGTGAAAATATAAAGAAGTTATCCCTATAAAAGGATGGGATAATTATCTTAACTTTAATATATCTGAGAGAATATAAAAAAGCAAGGAATTTTTACGAAATAGTTTCGTGATAAAAGAAGATAACTTTGTTTAATTTGAAAAAAACTGAAAATCTGATTTTGTGAAATAGAGAGAAAGGAAGCAAAAAGCATAAAAAACGAGAAAATATACTTGATTATTTGTGCATAAAGTAATATAGTGAAGATGCGAAAACGATTTAGGAAAACAAAGAAAGCAAAGAGGCAACAGGGCTTATGGTATCGATGAAGGAAATCGCAAAGAAATGCAATGTTTCCGTAGCGACAGTCAGCAAAGCTTTAAATGATTATCCGGATATCGGGGAAGAGACAAAAGCACTGATCCAGAAAACCGCAGAAGATCTTGGGTATCTGCCAAATTCATCTGCAAGGGCATTGAAAACAAAAAGAAGCTACAATCTGGGCGTGCTTTTTGTAGATCAGGCTCACAGCGGACTGACACATGCTTATTTTAATCACGTGCTTGAAAGCTTCAAAAGTACAGCAGAGAGCAAGGGATATGACATTACCTTTACTAGCGGAAATGTTTCGGGAAAGAAGATGAGTTATTATGAGCATTGCAGATACCGGGGCGTGGACGGGGTGGTAATGGCTTGCGTGGATTTTTACAGCGAGGAGGTGCAGGAACTTTTAAGATCAGAAGTGCCGGTTGTTACCATTGACCATGTGTGTGATGGCAGGATCTCTGTTTTATCTAACAATGTACAGGGAATGGAGAAACTTCTGGAATATATCTTTTCTCAGGGTCACCGAAAGATTGCATACATTTATGGAGATGACACTTCGGTTACGAAGAAGCGTCTCAGCAGCTTTTACCGGATGATGCAAAGAGAAGGGATCCAGGTTCCGGACGAATATGTCAGGCCAGCACGTTACCTAGACGCAGACCTGTCTGCAAGGCAAACCAGGGAGCTGCTAGAACTTAAAGATCCACCTACCTGTATCCTTTATCCAGATGATCTTTCAGCAGTTGGAGGGTTTAATGAGATACGGGAAAGAGATTTGAAGATTCCGGAGGATATTTCCATTGCAGGCTATGATGGGAATAACATAGCCAGGATCATGGAACCAAAGCTTACCACATTATGTCAGGATACCAGTGCCATTGGAAGGATCGCTGCAGAGAAGCTGGTGGAACTGATTGAACAGCCGAAGACAGCGCTGATCCGGTCCTATACAGTGGATGGAACTTTATTTCAGGGCAGATCGGTCAAAAAACTGGGGTGATTTTTACTGCAGTCCTGTAATGTAAAAGAAGTACCAAAATAAATGTAAATAATAAAAGGATTATATTAAGGAGGTAGCAAAAATGAAGAGAAAGCTTATGAGTGTTTTACTTACCGCTGCAATGGTTGGAGGACTTTCCGTATATGCAGTTCCGGTAATGGCTGAAGATGACCAGGAACCGGACAACACAGTGACAGGTGATTCTGCAGCTGATGATGCATTCGTAGTGTGGGGCTGGAATGATGACATTAAGAATATTCTGGATGGTCCGTTCAAAGAGGCATATCCGGATGATTATAAGAGAATCGTATTTGTAAATACAGGTGGATCTGATTATTATCAGGGCAAATTGGATCCTGTACTGGATGACCCTTCTAATGAATTATATCCGGATCTTATGGGACTGGAAGTTGATTATGTTCAGAAATATGTAAACAGTGACTGGGTAAAATCAGTTGCAGACCTGGGCATTACAGAGGACGATTACAAGAACATGTACCAGTATGATCTTGATCTTGGTACAGATGCAGACGGTAATGTACGTGCTCTGTTCTGGCAGGCAACACCAGGATGCTTCCAGGTACGTGCAGATCTGGCAGAAAAATATCTTGGAACTACAGATCCGGCTGATCTGGCAGAGAAATTCAAAGATCTTGATACGATTATCGCAACAGCAGAAGAAGTTAAGGAAGCATCCGGTGGAAAGTGCAAATTGTTCTCTGGTTATGATGAGATCAAACGTATGCTGACAAACTCCAGAACTGTAGGCTTCTATGATGAGAACGATGTGATCACTTTGGATGACAATATCACCACTTATCTTGAAACAGCCAAGAAGATGTATGATGAAGAGCTTACTTTTAATACAGATCAGTGGAATGCTGACTGGTATGCAAACATGGATGGGGATGGCGAGAGCAGCAATGCAGCCATTGCTTATATGGGATGCCCATGGTTTACTTACTGGTGCTTAAGCGATACATGGAAAAACAATACGATCCTTGTTCCAACAGCAAATAAATGCTACTGGGGCGGCACTGGACTGGCTGCAACAACAGAGTGTGCTGATACAGAACTTGCTGGCAAAATCATGAAATTCTTTACCTGTGATACAGATGGAATGGTAGCCATCAATGCACTGAATTCTGATTATGTAAATAACACAGAAGCAATTAATAAGATCATTGAAAGCGGCGCTTCCGCAGACGGAAATGGTTATCTGTATGCTGACGCAGGACAGAACTTTATGGAATTCTTCCTTCCTCTGGCAGATGGACTGGATGCTTCTACCGTAACAGCAGAAGATCAGCAGATCCTTTCTCTTCTGGATACCCAGACAAAGGCTTATGCAACTGGTGAGAAAGATCTTGATACCGCAATTTCAGATCTGAAAGCATCAATCCATGATACCTTCTCTTACCTGAGCGTAGAATAATAATGAAACCAGGCTGACAACAGCTGCCTGTATGGATACTGCCTCTTCATTTACGAAGGGGCAGTACCTTTCATAGGAGGTATTTATGAATAAGAAGAAAAAGAAAAAAATCAATTACGGAAGATACGGATATTATTTTATTGCTCCCTTTTTTATTACTTACCTGATCTTTCAACTGTGGCCGCTGATAAATACTTTCTATTACAGCACCCTTTCTTATTATAAGAGAAATGGCAGGCAGTTTGTGGATTTTGCAGGCATTCAGAATTTTTTGAATGTGCTTGGGTTAAGTGCAGGAGAGCGCCCTTATGTACTTAGCTATCTGAAAAATACATTGGTGATGTGGGGCTGTAATTTTGTCCCCCAGATCCTTGTTTCTCTTTTACTGGCTGTATGGCTTACTGACACAAAGGTTAAGGTGAAAGGGACAGGGGCAGTGAAGGTGATCGTTTATCTTCCAAGCATTATCACTGCAGCTTCTGTATCTGTATTGTTTAAGGCCATGTTTTCCCAGTATGGACCGATTACCCAGTCTTTGAAAAACTGGGGCATTCTTGGGAAAAACTTTGATTTTATGTCCAGCGTGGCAGGAAGCCGTGGACTGATTTCCACGATCTTGTGGTGGATGTGGTTTGGAAATACTACCCTGCTTCTGATATCAGGAGTGCTGGGAATTGATCCTGGACTGTTTGAGGCGGCAGATATTGACGGAGCTACCGGATTTAAGAAGTTTCGGTTCATTACCCTTCCTCTGTTAAAGCCAATCATGCTGTATACCCTGGTAACATCTGCAATCGGCGGTCTGCAGATGTATGATATTCCAGCGCTGTTTAATGTTCCTGAAACAGGCCTGGTAGGGCTTCCGGATGATAAGACTACAACAATGGCCATGTATATCATGCGTCTGTATAACAGTGATGTTGGAAAAGCGGCAGCAGTATCCGTGATTCTATTTGCAGTAACATTGATCGTCAGCCTGATCCTTTTTGCTGCCATGGGTGACAAGGAGGAGCGTAGGATGAAAAAGGCAGCAAAGAAAGCCGGAAAGGCAGGGCAGAGATCATGAAAGATGGTTATACAAGCTCTATAAAGCGGCAGCGGATTTTCCGTACTGTAGTATGTGTGATTTTCTGTATTCTTGCACTGGGGCCGTTTTTACTTTTGATCATGAATGCCACCAGAAGCTCTGAAGCCATCAAATCCGGTATTTCCCTGATCCCGTCAGGCCATCTGATAGAAAACTGGAAAAATCTTCTGGCAAAGCAAAATGGTATGCAGATCACTTTGCAAAAAGCAGCATTAAATTCACTGACCATCACAGTACCAGGTACTTTTCTTGCTGTATATTTTTCTTCTATGACAGCGTATGGCATTTATGTATATGATTTTAAATTTAAGAAATTTGCATGGGCGTTTATTATGGCCATCATGATGGTTCCAAGCCAGATTTCTATTATCGGTTTTTACCGGTTCATGCTGGATCTGAAGCTGGTAGATACATATATTCCGCTGATCATCCCTGCTATTGCTAGTCCGGCGGTAGTATTCTTTATGAAACAGTATATGGAAAGTACACTTTCTATTGAGATGATTGAAGCGGCCCGGATTGATGGATCCAGAGAGTGGCATACCTTTAACCGGATCATTATACCGATTATGAAGCCGGCAGTTGCCACACAGGCAATCTTCCAGTTCATTGCCCAGTGGAATAATCTGTTTACACCTACCATTATGCTGACTACAGATTCCAAAAAAACACTGCCTATGTTTGTACAGCTGCTTAGTTCCAATCAGTTCCGTACAGATTACGGAGTAGTATATGTAGGACTGTTTGTAACCATTATCCCATTGGTGATCATTTATTTTATTCTTTCAAAATATATTGTGGCAGGAGTGGCTCTTGGTGGAGTGAAAGGATAAAAGGGGTACACAAAGCAGGGCAGGTTTGTTATAATTTTATATGTAGGAAAAGGATCCTGCACAGCAGGGTCCTTTTTACAGAGAAAAAATGGCAGGAGAGAGATAATGGATATTCAAACAGCGATCACATTTTGTCTTGAGATGATCGGGACAGTTGCATTTGCAGCATCCGGGGCTATGGTGGGAGCCGGATGCTCTATGGATATTTTCGGAGTATGTGTGCTTGGGGTAGTAACAGCGGTAGGAGGAGGTATAATCCGTGATATTGTACTTGGGATCCTGCCGCCTACTGTATTTTTGAATTCAAAGTATGCACTGGCAGCAGTGATCACTTCCTGCCTGGTATTCTTTGCTTATTATATGAAGAAGATGGAGCCGGGACAACACAGTTCCCAGGCTTTTGAAAGGATCCTTCTGATCATGGATTCCATAGGACTTGGGATTTTTACTGTGATGGGAGTAAATACAGGGATACGTCAGGGATACGGAAGCAATGTATTTCTTTTGGTTTTTGTTGGAACCATCACAGGCGTAGGTGGAGGTCTTTTAAGAGATATGATGGCAGGTGTGCCACCTTATATTTTTGTCCGCCATATTTATGCCTGTGCGTCTATTGTAGGAGCAATTGTATGTGTGTGGATGCAGCAGTTTGGGGCTGTATGGGCAATGGTAGTGGGATCCTGTGTGGTAGTGCTGATCCGGTATCTGGCAGCTCATTATCGATGGAATCTGCCAAAGCTTCCAAGATAGATGGGATACAAGAGTATATAGAAATCTGCAATAAAAAGGTCTGCAAACCAGCCCTGCAATTGGAAATCCATTTGCATATTGGCTGGGAGGCAGACCTTTTTCTATAATAGAAATATGAGTGGAGCCTTATTTTTCAGCGGTATCCTGAAGAGCTAAGTAGCCTTCTTCACCGGTACGGATCTTTACTACATTTTCAATGTCGTATACAAATACTTTTCCGTCTCCGATCTGGCCGGTGTGAAGTACCTTTTTCGCTGTAGCGATCACTTTCTGTACTGGCACAAGACTGACAACAATTTCAATCTTAACTTTTGGCAGAAGGTTCATATCCATTTCAACGCCACGATAGAAGGATGGAGCACCTTTCTGTACGCCACAGCCAAGCACATTGGTAATGGTGATGCCGGTAACACCGATCTCATTCATTGCATGCATAAATTCTTCAAGCTTGTTCTGCCTTGTGATGATCACAACCTTGGTAAGCTTATGTACTCCTTCCCTTGGAAGCTCAGGTACTGTTTCAGCAGGAGCAGAGGGCATTGGGTAGCTGGTATGTTTACCGGAGCCGGTTCCCATAGGAGCAGGAACGCTGGCAACTGTATCACGGATCGTAAATCCATCGTAAGCACTTGCAAGACCATGCTCTTTAACGTCAAGACCCTGGATCTCTTCTTCTTCGGATACACGAAGACCAATGGTATGCTTGATCACCTGGAAAATAATCGTCATTGTAACAGCAACCCAGAGGATCGTAATGCACATACCTGCAATCTGAACACCAAAGCCGTGGAAGCCGCCGCCTACCAGAAGACCTTTCCAGTCTGTACCGGTTCCATCTGAGAAAAGACCGACTGCAAGGGTACCAAAAGCACCGTTCAGGCCATGAACACCAACTGCACCTACCGGATCGTCAACCTTCAGCACTTTATCAATGAATTCAATACCAAATACAACAATGAAACCAGCCAGGATACCAATGATCGCTGCGGAAGTAGGAGATACAGTATCGCAGCCTGCAGTGATGGCAACAAGACCTGCCAGGGATCCGTTCAGGGACATGGACACATCTGGCTTTTTGTAACGTACCCATGTGATCAGCATAACTGTAACAGTAGCAACTGCAGCTGCAAGGTTGGTAGTAACAAAGATCTTGCCGGAAGTGACAATAGCATCTCCTTCCATGGAAACTGTGGAAGCACCGTTAAATCCAAACCAGCAGAACCAGAGGATAAATACACCAAGTGCGCCAACTGTCAGGTTATGACCAGGAATTGCTTTTGATTTTCCGCTTTTGGTATATTTACCAATACGTGGTCCAAGGATAATAGCTCCAACAAATGCAGCAACACCACCTACCATATGGACAGCGCAGGAACCTGCAAAATCATGGAATCCCATCTGTGAAATAAATCCGCCGCCCCAGATCCAGTGTCCTGAAACAGGATACACTACAAGACTGATGAGCAGACTGTAAATACAGTAAGCGGAAAACTTGGTGCGTTCTGCCATTGCACCGGAAACGATGGTAGCAGAGGTTGCACAAAAGACGGTCTGGAAGATAAGAAATGCCCAGAAAGGAACGCCATCAGGAAGCATTGCGCTTCCATAATTAGCTTCGGTGGCAATACCGCCGATCTTTCCCAAAAAGCCGTTTCCTGCACCAAACATAATACCGAAGCCAACCAGCCAGAAGACCGGTGTGCCGATACAGAAATCCATCAGGTTTTTCATGATGATATTTCCAGCGTTTTTGGCTCTTGTAAAGCCTGTTTCAACCATTGCAAATCCAGCCTGCATAAAGAAGACAAGGGCTGCACCTACAAGTACCCATATAGTATTAACTGCTGAATAGTCCATATATCATTCTCCTTTCTTTCCCCTTGAAAAAATAAAAAGAAGCGAGAGAGAGGATATATGCTTTCTTCCGCTTCTTTACGAACTAAAACAAGTAACTTTTAACCCCGTACAATATCCATTCACTCGCTTACATAGTTTAGCTCATAGATGATCGAAGTCAGGGATTTATATATGTAAACCAGGGAATATCCGCTATCGTGTGATTAATGGATGAGGAAATCGATAATGAATTATGAAGTAGAGTTCATATAAGGATATCCCCTGTATTTACCTGAAACGATTAAATAGAAAACAGAAGTTTTCCGTAGGTAGGATAAGGAAGAAGAGCATCCGGGATAAGAATCTCGGCAGCATCTGCAGCCTTTCTCAGTTCTTCCATATCTTCCAGTACAACAGACTGATATGCTTTGGCATTTTCAAGCGGATCTTCTGTTGCAAGGGCTGTTGCAGTATCTGCTTTCAGCTTTTCCACACCGGAAGCCATTTTTTCTTCCAAAGCAGTAAGCTTTGAAATAAGAGAAGCTTCGCATGCTGTAGAAATATCGGCAACAACCGCTTTTTTGGCGCTTGCAGCAGCTGCAATTTTTTCTGTATAAGTCATTACAGATGGAAGAAGATCTTTCTGGACCATTTCTGCCATTGTATTAGCCTCAATATTGATGGTCTTGGAATAATTTTCCAGCCAGATCTCATAACGGGAGAAGATTTCTTCCTTTGTAAAGATCTTGTGGTCTGTAAACAGCTTGATGTTTTTCTCATCGATCCACATTGGAAGAGCATCAGGAGTAGACTTCAGGTTATAAAGACCTCTCTTTTCGGCTTCTTCGATCCACTCATCTGTATATCCGTTTCCGTTAAAGATCACACGTTTATGCTTACGGATCGCACGTTTGATCAGTTCATGTACTGCATGCTCCATTTCCTCTGCCGGTACACCGGAAAGTTCCTGTGCAAACTGACGAAGTGCTTCAGCAACAGCAGTATTCAGGATAATGTTTGGATTTGCAACAGACGCAGCAGAACCAAGCATACGGAATTCAAATTTATTACCTGTAAAAGCAAATGGAGAGGTACGGTTTCTGTCTGTATTGTCTTTTACAAAGTGAGGCAGAACCTTTGCACCGATATCCATCTGAACAGCACCATGAGAGGTGAAGTATGTATCATTCTCGATAGACTTCATGATCTCAGTCAGCTCATCGCCAAGGAATACAGATACAACTGCCGGCGGAGCCTCATTTGCTCCAAGACGATGATCGTTTCCTGCACTGGCAACAGAGATACGAAGTACATCCGCATACTCATCAACTGCTTTGATCACTGCCATCAAAAATACAAGGAACTGAATGTTTTCAGCTGGTGTTTTTCCCGGATCCAGAAGATTTACGCCTGTATCAGTACTCATAGACCAGTTATTATGCTTACCACTTCCGTTGATTCCTTCAAATGGTTTCTCATGAAGCAGACAAACCAGGCCGTGCTTGTCAGCTACTTTTTTCATGATCTCCATAGTCAGCTGATTGTGGTCAACAGCAACATTGGTAGTATCAAATACAGGAGCAAGCTCATGCTGTGCAGGAGCAACCTCGTTATGTTTTGTTTTTGCTGGAATACCAAGCTTCCAAAGCTCTACGTCCAGGTCGTGCATGTAAGCGGAAACCTTTGGAGCCAGAGTACCGAAATAATGATCTTCCATTTCCTGACCCTTTGGAGCAGGTGCACCAAGAAGTGTACGTCCGCAGAATACCAGGTCTTTTCTTTTGTTATAAAGATCCTTGTCTACCAGGAAATATTCCTGCTCAGGTCCTACTGTGGTAGATACATGCTTTACTTCTTTATTTCCAAGGATATGCAGAATGTTTACTGCCTCTTTATTCAATGTATCCATGGAACGGAGCAGAGGTGTTTTTTTATCAAGAGCTTCTCCGCTATAAGAACAGAAAGCTGTAGGGATGTAAAGGGTTCCGTCTTTAATAAATGCTGGAGAAGTAGGATCCCATGCTGTATAGCCTCTTGCTTCAAAGGTAGCACGAAGACCACCTGACGGGAAGCTGGATGCATCCGGCTCGCCCTTTACCAGTTCTTTACCGGAGAAATCCATGATCACCTGTCCGTCACCGGTAGGAGAAATGAAGCTGTCATGTTTCTCAGCAGTAACATTGGTCATTGGCTGGAACCAGTGTGTATAATGAGTGGCACCATTTTCAATTGCCCATTCTTTCATTGCAACGGCTACGGAGTTAGCTACGTCCAGCTCCAGATGTGAACCGTTTTCAATTGTTTTTTTCAGAGCCTTATACATATCTTTTGGTAATTTGCTTCGCATGATCTTGTCATTAAAAACAAGACTGCCATAAATTTCAGGAATATTTTGAGTCATACTTCGGTACTCCTTTCATTTCGCTTTCACTCATAATTTTTTCTATAAAACGAAAAAAGCGCTTCGGACGATAAATGTATCATCCAAAGCGCCTTTGCTTTATGTGATGTAGTATACACAAAAAAAAACAGATGTCAACTATTTTTTGAAAAAAATTATTTTTTATTTTGCCAGAGGGTGATGGAAATATTTTCAGAAGCCAGGGTTGACAAATGTGTTTTTTCAATTATATTATATGGATGTTTGTGATGAACGGTTATGCAGCTAGGAGGAACCAGATGGCTAAGATAAAAGAAGAATGCGGTGTATTTGGTATTTATGACCTGGACGGAGAAAATGTGGCAACGTCCATTTACTACGGGCTTACAGCTTTGCAGCACAGAGGACAGGAAGCCTGTGGAATTGCAGTATCTGATACCAACGGGCCTATTGGAAACGTGAAATTCCATAAGGATCTGGGACTGGTAAGTGAAGTTTTAAGAGAAAACACCATCCGTCAGATGGATGGGGATATCGGCATTGGACACGTGAGATATTCTACCACGGGAGCATCTGTGGCTGAGAATGCACAGCCCCTTGTGCTTTCTTACGTAAAAGGAAGTCTTGCCCTTGCCCATAATGGCAACCTGGTAAATACCCCGGAGCTGAAGTGGGAATTGATCCAGAGCGGTGCAGTTTTCCATACAACTACAGATTCTGAAGTGATTGCTTTTTATATTGCAAGGGAGAGAGTAGGGTCAAAAAGCGTGGAAGAGGCTGTGATGAAAACAGCAAAGAAGATCAAGGGTGCTTACGGTCTGGTGGTGATGAGCCCCAGAAAGCTGATCGGTGTCAGGGATCCTTACGGCCTGCGTCCTTTATGTCTTGGAAAAAGGGGTAATGCTTATGTGCTTGCTTCCGAAAGCTGTGCTCTTACATCGGTAGGAGCAGACTTTATCCGCGATATAAAGCCTGGAGAAATGGTAAGTATTTCCAGGGAGGGAGTAAAGTCCCAGATGATCTTTGAAAATAAAAAGCATGCACATTGTGTTTTTGAATATATTTATTTTGCACGGCTTGACAGCACCATTGACGGAGTCAGTGTTTATGATGCCAGGATCCGGGGCGGAAAGTCTCTTGCAAAGTCATATCCTGTAGAAGCAGACCTGGTAACAGGAGTTCCGGAGTCCGGACTGATTCCTGCCAAGGGATATTCTGAGGAATCCGGCATTCCATTTGGACTTGCTTTTTACAAAAATTCCTACATAGGAAGGACTTTTATCAAGCCCACCCAGAAGGAGAGAGAGTCCAGTGTACATTTGAAATTAAGTGTGCTGAAGTCGGTTGTACAGGGCAAAAGGATCGTACTTGTAGACGATTCTATTGTGAGAGGCACTACCATTGCCAATCTGATCACCATGCTGAAGGAGGCAGGGGCAAAAGAAGTTCATGTAAGGATCAGTTCACCGCCTTTTTTACATCCCTGTTATTTCGGAACCGATGTGCCAAGCAATGATCAGTTGATCGCAGCCAAACACAGTACAGAAGAGATCTGCAAAATGATCGGTGCAGATTCTCTGGGATATATGGAAAGTGAATATCTAGAGGGAATGGCCGGAGGCCTTCCAATCTGCAAAGCCTGCTTTGACGGGAATTATCCAATGGAGATCCCGGAGCATACAGTAAGCATGGAATATGAGATCCACAAAATATGATCAGAATTAGGTGTGGCTGCTTTACAGATCAAAAGTGGGTTGTTTTACAGATTTATTATTGACAAACATGTAAAAATGGGTTATATTATAGCAAATTTTTATATCTGTGATTTTTATGACAAAGGTGTCAAAACAGAACTTTCGGGGGATAGTCCCCTCCGGAAGGATTGTTTTGGCACCTTTTTGTTTGGCTTAGTACAGATATGAGATGAGAGCTTTATGGATGAGGAGGAAATATATAATGGCAATTAAGTATGTTTTTGTTACAGGAGGCGTTGTTTCTGGACTGGGGAAAGGAATCACTGCTGCATCCCTTGGACGGCTTTTGAAGGCCAGAGGATATCAGGTGACTATGCAGAAATTCGATCCATACATCAATATTGATCCTGGTACAATGAATCCGATCCAGCATGGAGAGGTTTTCGTTACAGATGATGGTACGGAAACGGACCTGGATCTGGGACATTATGAAAGATTTATTGATGAAAGCCTTGATAAAAACTCAAACGTAACCACAGGAAAGATTTACTGGTCTGTTCTTCAGAAAGAAAGACATGGAGATTTTGGCGGAGGAACTGTCCAGGTGATTCCGCACATTACAAATGAGATCAAAAATCGATTTTACAGGGCAAAATCACCGGATGAGGACAAAATCGCAATTATTGAAGTGGGCGGTACAGTAGGAGATATTGAAAGCCAGCCTTTTCTGGAATCAATTCGTCAGTTCCAACACGATGTGGGACATGAAAATGCTATTTTGATACATGTCACTTTGATCCCATATCTGAAGGCTTCTGGTGAGATGAAAACAAAGCCCACCCAGGCAAGCGTTAAGGAACTACAGGGAATGGGGATCCAGCCGGATGTGCTGGTGTGCAGAAGCGAGTATCCTCTAACGGAAGACATTCGTGGCAAGATCGCTTTGTTCTGTAATGTGCCTGTCAGCCATGTGCTTCAGAATCTGGATGTGGAATATCTTTATGAGGCACCCCTTGCAATGGAAAGGGAAAAGCTGGCAGATGTGGTTCTTCAGTCTTTGTGCCTGGAAAACAGGAAGCCGGATCTGACAGACTGGATCCAGATGGTGGATCATCTGAAGCATCCGGAGGATTGTGTGAATATTGCTATTGTAGGAAAATATACACAGCTTCATGACGCTTACTTAAGTGTTGTGGAAGCGTTAAAGCATGGCGGGATCTCCTGCAAGGCGAAGGTTGAATTTACCTGGGTGGATTCTGAAGAATTAAATGAAAAGAATCTGGACAAGCAGCTTCATGACGTAGACGGGATTCTGGTTCCAGGCGGCTTTGGCAATAGAGGAACAGAAGGAATGATCCTGGCTGCACAGTATGCAAGAGTTCACAAGATTCCTTACCTTGGTATCTGTCTTGGCATGCAGATGGCGATTGTGGAATTTGCCCGTCATGTGCTTGGGTATGAGGATGCTAACAGTATAGAACTGGCACCTGAGACTACTCATCCGGTGATCGCACTTATGCCGGATCAGGAGCAGGTAGAGGATCTGGGGGGAACCCTCCGTCTGGGAAGCTATCCTTGCGTATTAAAGGATGATTCTTTATCCCTTGCACTGTTTGGCAAGAAAGAAATACAGGAACGTCACAGACATCGTTATGAGGTCAATAACGCATACAGAGACGAATTGAATGAAAAGGGAATGAGCATAGCCGGTACATCTCCGGATGGGCATATTGTAGAGATGATCGAGATTTCAGGTCATCCATTCTTTGTAGGAACCCAGGGTCATCCGGAATTTAAGTCAAGGCCAAACCATGCGCATCCGCTGTTCCGTGGATTTGTACAGGCGGCAGTAGACCGAAAAAAAGAAATTGAAAGAAAGACCATATAGAAAGGATGAGGAAATATGAGAGAAGTGGCAAATGACCAGCAGGGTCTTTACCGCCCGGAATTTGAGCATGATAACTGCGGAATTGGTGCAGTTGTAAATATTAAAGGTAAAAAAAGCCATGAAACGGTTGCAAATGCCCTGCGTATTGTAGAAAATCTGGATCATCGTGCAGGAAAGGATGCAGAAGGAAAAACCGGAGATGGTGTGGGAATCCTTTTGCAGATTTCTCATAAATTTTTCAAAAAAGCCTGTAAGAAAGAAGGCATTGAGATTGGAGGGGAAAGAGAGTACGGAATTGGACAGTTCTTTTTCCCGCAGCAGGAAATCAAGCGTGCCCAGGCAAAGAAAATGTTTGAGATCATTGTGGAAAAAGAAGGTCTGGAATTCCTTGGATGGCGTACAGTGCCCACTGTACCGGATGTACTTGGACACAAAGCACGTGAGTGTATGCCCTATATCATGCAGGCATTTATTAAAAAACCAGATGATGTGGAGAAGGGTCTTGATTTTGACAGGAAACTGTATATTGTCCGCAGGGAGTTTGAACAGTCCAATGACAATACCTATGTAGTATCTATGAGCAGCAGGACCATTGTATACAAAGGTATGTTTCTGGTTGGACAGCTTCGCACCTTTTTTGAAGATCTTCAGAGCCTGGATTATGAATCTGCCATTGCAGTGGTTCATTCCCGTTTCAGTACTAATACAAATCCAAGCTGGGAACGTGCACATCCTAACCGTCTGATCGTACATAATGGTGAGATCAATACGATCCGTGGTAATGCAGATAAGATGCTTGCCAGAGAAGAAAATATGGAATCCCCATATCTGAGCCAGGAAATGTCTAAGGTGCTTCCGGTTGTGAACAGAAGCGGTTCCGACTCAGCAATGCTGGACAATACGCTGGAGTTTCTGATGATGAGCGGCATGGATCTGCCACTTGCAGTGATGATCACCATTCCTGAGCCATGGGCAAATAATGATACTATTTCTCAGGAAAAACGGGATTTTTATCAGTATTATGCAACTATGATGGAGCCATGGGACGGACCTGCGTCCATTCTGTTTTCAGATGGTGATGTGATGGGAGCTGTCCTTGATCGAAATGGTCTTCGCCCATCCAGATACTATGTTACATCTGATGGATATGTGATCTTGTCCTCTGAGGTAGGCGTTCTTCCTGTGCCGGAAGAAAAAATTGTATTAAAAGAACGTCTTCATCCTGGGAAAATGCTTCTTGTGGATACTGTACAGGGCAAGATTATTGATGATAATGACCTTAAAGAAATGTATGCAAAAAAACAACCATACGGAGAGTGGCTGGACAGCAATCTTCTGCATCTGAAGGATATCCATATCCCAAATGAGAGAATCGAGGAATACACAGAAGAACAAAGAGCCCGCCTTCAGAAGGCTTTTGGATATACCTATGAGCAATACCGGACTTCAATCCGCAATATGGCATTAAATGGCGCAGAGAGTATTGGAGCAATGGGTGTGGATACGCCTCTGGCTGTTCTTTCCAAACAAAATCGTCCTCTGTTTGATTACTTTAAGCAGCTTTTTGCACAGGTAACAAATCCGCCTATTGATGCTATCCGTGAGGAAATCGTTACCAGTACCAGCGTATATGTTGGAAAGGATGGAAACCTGTTGGAGCAGAATGCAGAAAACTGTCAGGTATTAAAAATCAACAATCCTATCCTTACCAATACAGATATGCTTAAAATCAAGGAAATGCACTATGAAGGCTTTAAGGTCGCCGTTGTTTCCACTCTTTATTATAAAAGCACCAAGCTGGAGCGTGCCATTGACCGACTGTTTGTGGAGGTAGATAAGGCATATCGTGACGGAGCCAATATTCTGGTACTTTCTGACCGTGGGGTAGATGAAAACCATATGCCTATTCCGTCACTTCTGGCAGTATCCGCTGTGCATCAGCATTTGGTAAAAACTAAGAAAAGCACTTCCCTTGCAATTATCCTGGAGTCTGGAGAGCCAAGAGAGGTACATCATTTTGCAACCCTTCTGGGCTATGGTGCAAGTGCTATTAATCCGTATCTTGCACAGGAAACGATCCGTGAATTGATCGATACCCATATGCTGGAAAAAGACTATTATGCAGCAGTCAATGATTACAATCAGGCAGTGCTTGGCGGTATTGTAAAAATTGCTTCTAAGATGGGTATTTCCACTATTCAGTCCTATCAGGGATCTCAGATTTTTGAGGCTATTGGTGTATCTCAGGATGTGATCGATAAATATTTTACAGGAACAGTCAGCCGTGTAGGCGGTATTACACTGGAAGATATTGAGGACAATGTAGAACGTCTCCATTCCGAGGCATTTGATCCGCTGGGGCTGGCTACAGATCTTACTCTTGACAGTGTAGGAGCTCATAAGATGAGAAGCCAGGGAGAGGAGCATAAATACAATCCTCAGACCATTTCCCTTCTTCAACAGGCTACATGGACAGGCAGCTATGATTTGTTTAAAGAATATACAAAAAAGGTTGATGAAGAAAACCATGGCAATTTAAGAGGCCTGATGGATTTTAAATACGCCAAAGAGCCTGTGCCTATGGAGGAAGTGGAAAGTGTTGATGAGATCGTAAAACACTTTAAAACAGGAGCAATGTCTTATGGTTCCATTTCTCAGGAAGCACATGAAACACTTGCCATTGCCATGAATCATCTTCATGGAAAATCCAATACAGGAGAGGGTGGCGAAAGTGAGGAACGTCTGGATTCAGCAGGAACAGACAATGATCGCTGCTCTGCCATCAAGCAGGTTGCCAGCGGACGTTTTGGTGTTACCAGCCGTTATCTGGTATCTGCACGTGAGATCCAGATCAAGATGGCACAGGGAGCAAAGCCTGGTGAAGGCGGACATCTGCCTGCAAAGAAGGTATATCCATGGGTAGCCAAGACCAGGCATTCCACACCAGGAGTAAGTCTGATCTCTCCGCCGCCACATCATGATATTTATTCCATTGAGGATTTGGCTGAACTGATCTATGATCTGAAAAATGCCAATAAATATGCAGATATCTCAGTAAAGCTTGTATCTGAAGCAGGTGTGGGAACGGTTGCAGCCGGTGTTGCCAAGGCTGGAGCACAGGTGATCCTGATTTCCGGTTATGATGGCGGTACAGGAGCTGCACCAAGAAGTTCCATCCATAATGCCGGACTTCCCTGGGAACTGGGACTTGCCGAAACACACCAGACACTTCTGATGAACGGATTACGTAACCGTGTACGTATTGAAACAGATGGAAAGCTGATGAGCGGTCGAGATG
Organism: Blautia ammoniilytica; assembly: GCF_025566965.1. Classification (NCBI taxonomy): domain Bacteria; kingdom Bacillati; phylum Bacillota; class Clostridia; order Lachnospirales; family Lachnospiraceae; genus Blautia; species Blautia ammoniilytica. Next base: position 83,131 of record NZ_JAOQJL010000002.1, read on the forward strand.
TGGCAGTGGCAGCTCTCCTTGGAGCAGAGGAATTTGGATTTGCAACTGCACCTCTTGTAACAATGGGCTGTGTGATGATGCGTGTATGTAATCTGGATACCTGCCCGGTAGGTGTGGCAACACAGAATCCGGAGCTGCGTAAAAGATTTAAAGGAAAACCAGAATACGTAGAGAATTTCATGCGTTTTATCGCACAAGAATTAAGGGAATATATGTCAAAGATAGGCGTTCGTACCCTAGAAGAAATGGTGGGACGTACAGATCTTCTGGTTGCATCTGATAAGGTAAAGGAGCCTCATAAGGGCAAAGTGGATCTGACTGCTATTTTGAATAATCCATATGCGGCAAAAGGGGAAAAGGTTACTTTTGATCCGAAAGCAGAGTTCAATTTTGAACTGGAAAAAACATTGGACGAAAAAGTGCTTCTTAAAAAATGCGGTAAAAATATTGTAAGTGGAAGCAAAACAGAAATCTCTGTAAATGTTACAAATACAGACAGGGCTTTTGGAACAATTCTGGGTGCAGAGATCACTAGAAATCATAAAAAAGGTCTGGCAGAAGATACAATTGTAGTCAACTGTACCGGTGCAGGCGGACAGAGTTTTGGTGCGTTTATTCCTAAGGGGCTTACCCTGAAGCTTACTGGTGACAGCAATGATTATTTTGGAAAAGGGCTTTCAGGTGGAAAGCTTGTAGTAAAGGTTCCGGAAAAAGCCGGTTACAAAGCAGAGGATAATATTATTGTAGGAAATGTTGCACTGTATGGTGCTACCAGCGGAACTGCATTTATTAACGGAATGGCTGGAGAGCGTTTTGCAGTACGTAACTCTGGAGCGTATGCAGTTGTAGAAGGTGTTGGTGAGCACGGATGTGAGTACATGACCGGCGGTCGTGTGGTTGTTCTTGGCAAAACCGGGAAAAACTTTGCAGCAGGTATGAGCGGTGGTATCGCCTATGTGCTGGACGTGGACAATGTGCTTTACAAGAATCTGAATAAAGCCATGATCTCCATTGAAAAGGTTGAGAACAAATATGATAAAAAGGAACTGCGGGATCTGATTGAAGCCCATGTACAGGCTACCGGCTCAAAACTGGGGGCAAAGGTGCTGGCAGACTTTGACGAATATCTTCCTCATTTCAAAAAGCTGATTCCAAATGAGTATAAACATATGGTGACTTTAAGTGCAAAGCTGGAAGAAAAAGGATTGAACAGCGAACAGGCACAGATGGAAGCGTTTTATGAAAGTATTAGGAGGGCATAACCGTGGGAAAACCAACTGGATTTTTAGATTACGACAGAGAGACGGCAAAGGTTCTGCCGCCGAAAGTAAGAATTGCTGATTTTAAGGAATTTCGTATTCCGTTAAATAAAGAAAAACAAAAACTTCAGGGGGCACGCTGTATGGCATGCGGAGTTCCCTTCTGCCAGTCGGGCATGATGCTTGGAGGAATGGCTTCCGGCTGTCCGCTGCATAACCTTGTACCGGAAACAAATGATCTGGTATATACAGGCAATTGGAAACAGGCATTCTTAAGACTGAGCAAGACCCATTCCTTCCCGGAATTTACATCAAGGGTGTGCCCTGCACTGTGCGAGGCTGCATGTACCTGTAATATTAACGGAGAGCCTGTATCTACCAAAGAAAATGAACGTGCCATTATTGAGACTGCTTATGCAAATGGCTGGGTAAAGCCTCAGATCCCAAAGGTGCGTACAGGCAAGTCCATTGCAGTAGTTGGCAGTGGCCCTTCCGGACTTGCCGCAGCACAGCAGTTGAACCGTAGAGGCCATCAGGTAACTGTATATGAAAGAAACGACCGGATCGGCGGGCTGCTCCGCTATGGAATCCCGAATATGAAGCTGGATAAATCTGTGATCGACCGCAGGATCCACTTAATGGAAGAAGAGGGAGTTAAGTTCATAACAGGAGTCAATGTTGGTGTGGATATTACGCCTGCAGAGCTGCTGAAACAGTATGACCGTGTGATTCTTGCCTGTGGTGCATCCAATCCAAGGGATATCAAGGTTCCTGGAAGAGAAGCAAAAGGTATTTATTTTGCAGTAGATTTCCTTTCTAAGGTTACAAAAACACTTTTGGATTCTGATTTCCAGAAAGCACCTTATGAGGAAGCGAAGGGAAAACATGTGCTTGTGATCGGAGGAGGAGATACAGGAAATGACTGTGTAGGTACTTCCATCCGTTTGGGAGCAAAATCCGTTACCCAGCTGGAAATGATGCCAATGCCGCCTGTACACAGGGCGCCGAATAATCCATGGCCACAGTGGCCAAGAGTGCTGAAAACAGATTACGGTCAGGAAGAGGCCATTGCTGTATTCGGTCATGATCCAAGGGTTTATCAGACAACAGTAAAGGAATTTATTGCTGATAAAAACGGAAATGTATGCCAGGCAAAGATCGTTAAGCTGAAAAGTGAGAAAGATCCTAAAACTGGCCGCATGATGATGGTACCTGTAGAAGGAACAGAAGAAGTGATCCCGGCAGAACTGGTACTGATCGCAGCCGGTTTCCTTGGAAGCCAGAAATATGTGACAGATGCATTTAAGGTAGCAGTAAACGGACGTACCAATGTGGAAACAAAACCGAATGGATATGAAACAAGTGTGGAGCGTGTGTTTACAGCAGGAGACATGCATAGAGGCCAGTCTTTGGTGGTTTGGGCGATCCGTGAAGGCAGAGAAGCTGCCAAAGCAGTGGATGAATCTCTGATGGGATATTCATATCTGTAAACTTGTAACTGTCCGGCACCATCACAGTTGCAGGCATAATGATACAGCTGCAAAGCTTTTTAAGGCTTTTGTGGCTGTATTTTTTTTGATTCACAGTGATAAAGGAGTTGACAACAAATAATGCCGTTGCTATAATGTTCAACATGAACAAGGGCGTTCTTCATACAGATGTTGTATGAAGTATGCTCTTTTTTATTATAAAGGAGAGAATGAGATGGGGAATTATACACGAGAAGAAGTTTTACAGATGGCGGAGGATGAAGATGTAGAGTTTATCCGATTGCAGTTTACGGATATGTTTGGAACATTGAAAAATATAGCCATAACCGCAAGAGAGCTTCCAAGGGCATTAAATAATGAATGCGTGGTAGATGGATCTTTTATTGCAGGGATCGCAGGAGAAAAAGAACCGGATATGTATCTTTATCCGGATCTTGACACCTTTACTATCCTCCCATGGCGCCCCCAGCAGGGAAAGGTTGCCAGACTGTTGTGCGATATTTATACACCGGACGGAAAGCCAAATGAACGCAGCTCCAGATATATATTAGAAAGAACAGCTGCAATGGCAGAGCAGAAGGGCTATACCTGCTATATTGACCCGGAATGTGAATTTTTCCTGTTCCATACAGACGATAATGGAGTACCTACCACACTGACTCATGAGAAGGCAGGTTATCTGGATATCAGTCCTGTGGATCTGGGAGAGAATGCAAGAAGAGATATGGTGCTGAATCTGGAGGATATGGGCATGGAGATCGAATCCTCCCATCATGAGACTGCACCGGCACAGCATGAGATCGACTTCAGATGTGATGAGATCCGTAAAATGGCTGACCACATTATGACCTTTAAAATGGCAGTGCGGACCATTGCAAAGCGTCATGGGCTTCATGCTACCTTTATGCCAAAACCTAAAGTGGATGCTAATGGATCCGGCATGCATATTCGGTTTTCTTTATTTAAAGAGGGCAGAAATATTTTTGTAGATCCAAAGAATCCACAGGAGTTAAGTGAGGATGCGTATTACTTTGTTGGCGGCCTTTTGGCTCACAGCAGGGAAATGGCTGTGATCACCAATCCAGTGGTGAATTCTTATAAGCGTCTGGTGCCAGGATATGAGGCACCTACAGAGCTTACCTGGACTACAAACAATCAGAATTCCCTTATCAGGATTCCAGGTGCCAGAGGAGAACATACAGGGATCGAGTTGAGAAGCCCGGATGCGGCAGCCAATCCATATCTTGTATTTGCCTGCTGTCTGGCTGCAGGACTGGATGGAATTGAAAAGAAGACCTATCCTACAAAGTCTTCCAATCGTTCCATGTCTGAATCTGATCAGAAAGCAATGAATATAGGAAATCTTCCGGAGAATCTTTGTGAAGCTGTAGAAGAATTTGAGAACAGCCAGTGGATGAAAGAGATTCTTGGCAAGGAATTTTGTGAGGAATATACCGCTGCAAAGAAGAAGGAATGGCTTCGTTATACAAGACAGGTGACACAATGGGAGATTGAAGAATATCTGTATCGTATTTAAGAATATGAAGCAGGAATACGAAATACCAGCGTGAAGGTTTGTATAACAAAGACGAAAGAGAGTGGCGGGTACGTATGAATAGCAGCATTGTAATTGCGCTGCCTAAGATCGAAGATGCGAAAAAAATACGGGCGATCCTGATCCGGTATGGTTTTTCTGTGGCTTCAGTGTGCAGCACAGGTGCAGGTGCTTTGGCAAGCATGTCTGAACTAGATGGGGGAGTCCTAATCTGTGGCTACCATTTGCCGGATATGTATTACCGGGATATATTGGAATATCTGCCTTCCTATTTTCAGCTGTTGCTGCTTGCATCAGCCAGAGTGATCGGAGAGGCGCCATCTTCCGTCTTATCTGTGGAAATGCCTATGAAAGCCAGTGATCTGGTAAATACAGTTGATATGGTACTTTCACAGCTGGAAAGACGATGGAAAAAAGACAAGAAACGGCCAAAGCCCCGTAGCTGGAAAGAACAGAATTATATATCTAATGCAAAATTTTTATTAATGGAGCGAAATCATCTGAATGAAGAGGATGCATACCGTTATATACAGAAATGCAGTATGGATTCCGGTACTAATATGGTAGAAACAGCACAGATGGTGCTAATGCTCTTATATGATGAAGTATAAAGTTTAAGAAAATGCCTGAAAGGGCAGCAATTCACTGTGAATATGGAGGATGAGGAAATGAAATTTTTGGATGGTAAATGGGAAAAGAAAGAATGCAGCTTTGAAGAACTTTTAAGTGACCACATCCTGAATCAGCAGGCTTGTGTGGCAGGTGCGATTCACAGTATCCGAAATATGGGTGAAATTGCATTCGTAATCTTAAGAAAAAAAGAAGGGCTTTTTCAGACGGTGCTGGAAGAGGGAAAAGCAAATGTTTCTGTCCGTGATCTGAAAGAAGCCATGACCGTAAGAGTGACAGGAACTGTCAGCCAGGAGGAGCGTGCACCACAGGGCAGAGAGCTTCTGATCTCAAATCTGGAAGTATTGTCATCACCGGCAGAACCTCTTCCTCTGGCAATTGATAAATGGAAGCTGAATACTTCTCTGGAAGCAAAGCTGAACTTCCGTTCCATTTCTCTTCGTAACCTTCAGGAAAGGGCAAAATTCAGGATCCAGGAAGGTCTTACAAGGGCTTTTCGAGATTATCTTTATGAACAGGGATTTACAGAGATACACACACCAAAGATCGGTTCCAGAGGAGCTGAAGGTGGTGCAAATATGTTCAAACTCAGTTATTTCCATAAGCCTGCTGTTCTTGCACAAAGCCCGCAGTTTTACAAACAGATGATGGTTGGCGTATTTGACCGTGTGTTTGAAACGGGGCCTGTGTTCCGTGCAGAAAAGCATAATACCAAACGTCACCTGAATGAATATACAAGCCTTGATTTTGAAATGGGATATATTGACTGTTTTCAGGAGATCATGGCCATGGAGACAGGATATCTTCAGTATGCTATGGAGCTTCTGAAAAAGGATTATGCTAAGGAACTGGAAATGCTGAAAGTTCAGCTTCCGGATGTGTCCAGGATTCCACAGGTACGTTTTGATGAAGCAAAACAACTGGTGTCCGAAAAGTACAAACGTCAGATCCGTAATCCATTTGACCTGGAGCCTGAAGAAGAAGCCTTGATCGGCCGTTACTTTAAAGAAGAATATGATGCGGATTTTGTATTTGTAACCCATTATCCTTCTAAAAAACGTCCTTTCTATGCTATGGATGATCCGGAAGGTACCAGGTATACCTTAAGCTTTGATCTTCTGTTCCATGGCCTGGAGATCACCACAGGAGGGCAGCGTATCCATGATTACCAGGCACTGTGTGATAAGTTAGCCGCACGAGGTATGGAAACCGAAGGAATGGAGGAGTATCTGGATACCTTCAAACATGGAATGCCGCCACATGGTGGATTGGGAATCGGTCTGGAACGTCTTACCATGCAGCTGCTGGGAGAGGATAATGTACGTGAAACATGCCTGTTCCCAAGAGATATGAACAGGCTGGAGCCATAAGAGGAGATGGAAAAATGGCAAAGATCATAGATGATGAAACAATGGAAAATGTATGCATTCTGGCAAAGCTGTCCCTTTCCGGACAGGAAAGAGAAAAGGCTAAGGCTGATATGCAGAAAATGCTGGATTATGTTGAAAAGCTGGATGAACTGGATACATCTGGTGTGGTACCACTGTCTCATATTTTCGGGAATGCTAATGTATTCCGTGAGGATGTGGTGACAAATGGAGATGAAAGCGTGGCAATGCTGAAGAATGCACCAAAAGCAAAGGATGGACAATATCAGGTGCCCAAGACCATAGGATAGGAGAGAAAACCATGGATTTGGAAAAAATGACAGCGCTGGCTCTGGCGGAAAAGATCAAACAGCATCAGATCAGTGTGGTTGATGGTGTAAAGACTGTGTTTGACCAGATCGAGAAAAAAGAAGACAGAGTACATGCGTATCTGGATTTATATAAAAAAGAAGCATATACGAGAGCAAAACAGGTAGAAAAAGGAATTGCAGACGGCACTTATACAGGCCCGCTTGCTGGTGTGCCTATTGCGGTAAAGGATAATATCTGTGTACAGGGCAAGCCTGCTACCTGTGCTTCAAAGATTCTTGAAGGCTTTGAGCCTCAGTACCAGGCAGAGGTGATCGATCGGCTGGAAAAGGCAGGGATGATCATTATCGGAAAAACAAATATGGATGAGTTTGCTATGGGAAGTACCACAGAAACATCTGCTTACGGAATCACAAGAAACCCATGGAATCTGGAGCATGTACCCGGTGGTTCTTCCGGCGGCTCCTGTGCAGCGGTAGCAGCAGGAGAAGCGTACATGGCATTGGGCTCAGATACCGGTGGTTCGATCCGTCAGCCCAGCTCTTTTTGTGGAGTAACAGGCCTGAAACCGACCTATGGTACAGTTTCAAGATATGGACTGATCGCTTACGCATCTTCCCTGGATCAGATCGGACCTGTAGGAAAGGATGTAGCAGACTGTGCAGCACTTCTTCAGGTGATTGCAGGTCATGATCCTAAGGACAGTACATCCCAAAAAAGAGAAGATCTTAATTTTATGGAAGCTTTAAATGGAAAGATCACAGGTATGAAATTTGGTGTTCCCAAAGAATATCTGGCAGAGGGAATTGATCCGGAAGTAAAGGCTGCTTTTATGGAAGTGCTGAAAACACTTACAGAGCTTGGGGCAATCGTTGAGTTTTTCTCAGTAAAAACAATGGAATATATGATCCCTGCTTATTATATCATTGCCAGTGCAGAAGCCAGCTCCAACCTGGAGCGCTTTGATGGGGTGAAATATGGATACAGGGCAAAAGAATATGAAGGTCTTCATGATATGTACAAGCGTTCCAGAACAGAAGGTTTTGGAGAAGAAGTAAAAAGACGTATTATGCTTGGCTCCTTTGTACTTAGCTCCGGATATTACGATGCATATTATCTGAAGGCTTTGCGTACAAAAGCTTTGATCAAGCAGGAGTTTAACCAGGCATTTGAAAAATATGATGTTCTTCTTGCCCCGGCAGCGCCTTATACAGCACCAAAGATCGGAGAAAGCCTGAAGGATCCGCTGGCTATGTATCTTGGAGATATTTATACAGTTGCAGTCAATCTGTGCGGATTGCCTGGGATTTCCGTTCCTTGCGGCAAGGACCATACAGGGCTGCCTATCGGCGTACAGATGATCGGTGACTGCTTTATGGAGAAGAAGATCCTGCGCGCAGCACATGCATATGAGCAGGCAAGAGGAGATTTTGGAACTCCGGAAGAAGGAGGTGCCAGAGCATGAAACAGTATGAAACAGTGATCGGTTTGGAGGTTCATGTAGAGCTTGCTACCAGAACAAAAATATTCTGCGGTTGTTCTACCGCATTTGGAGGAGCACCAAATACACACACTTGTCCGGTATGTACCGGTATGCCAGGCTCTCTTCCTGTATTGAATAAAAAAGTAGTTGAATTTGCATTAAAAGCCGGGCTTGCAACTAATTGCCACATTAATCAGTATTGCAAATTTGACAGAAAGAATTATTTCTATCCGGATAACCCTCAGAACTATCAGATTTCCCAGCTGTATCTGCCAATCTGTCATGATGGCTGGGTAGAGATCCAGACTTCTGCAGGCAAAAAGAAAATCCGTATTCATGAAATGCACATGGAAGAGGACGCAGGAAAACTGATCCATGATGAATGGGAAGACTGTTCTCTTGTAGATTACAACCGAAGTGGCGTGCCTCTGATCGAGATTGTTTCTGAGCCGGATATGAGAAGCGCAGAAGAAGTGATCGCATACCTGGAAAAGCTGCGCTGCACTATGCAGTACCTGGGCGTTTCTGATTGTAAGCTGCAGGAAGGATCTATGCGTGCAGATGTAAACCTTTCTATCCGCCAGGTGGGTTCAGACACATTTGGAACAAGAACAGAGATGAAGAACCTGAACTCTTTTAAAGCAATTGCAAGAGCGATTGAAGGGGAACGGGAGCGCCAGATCGAGCTTCTTGAAATGGGAAGACCGGTAGTGCAGGAAACAAGAAGATGGGATGATAACAAAGAATCTTCCCATGCTATGCGTTCTAAGGAAGATGCAAAGGATTATCGGTATTTTCCAGATCCGGATCTTCCACCCATTCATATTTCAGACCAGTGGATCCAGGATACGAAGGCACAGCTTCCGGAATTCCGTGAAGAAAAGCAGCAGCGTTATCAAAAGGAATACGGGCTTCCAGCTTATGATGCGGAAATCCTTACAGAATCCAGGCATCTTGCGGATTTGTTTGAAGAAACAGCCACGCTGTCCGGGAATCCGAAAAAAACAGCAAACTGGTTTATGGGTGAGGTGCTTCGTCTTGTAAAAGAAAAGGGAATGGAGCCGGAAAAGGTACATTTTAGTGCAAAGCATCTTGCAGATCTGCTGGATATGGTAGAAAAAAAACAGGTTAGTGCCCAGAATGCAAAAAGGGTATTTGAAAAAGTGTTTGACCAGGATATTGATCCTGTGGTATACATTGAAGAGAAAGGTCTGAAAATTGTTGAAGATACAGGCCTGCTTAAAAGTACTGTGACCAGGATCCTGGATGAGAATCCGGAACCTCTTGCCCAGCTTCTTGAAGGTAAGGATAAGGTTATGGGCTACTTTGTAGGACTGATCATGAAAGAATTAAAGGGAAAAGCAAATCCGGCAGGTGTTCGGGAGGCTCTTGCTGATGAGATCAGCAAACGAAAATAAAATTAAAACAAGCCAGGATGCCATATAGCAGCAGGCTTCTGGCAGGCAGGAGATATTTATGGTAACAGTAAATCACAATTATCTTAAATTACCGGGCAGTTATCTTTTTTCAACCATCGGTAAGAAAGTAAAAGCATATCAGGCAGAGCATACAGATGCAAGAATCATAAGTCTTGGGATTGGAGATGTGACCCAGCCTTTGGTACCGGCGATTATCGATTCCCTTCATAAGGCCGTGGAGGAGATGGCTCATGCAGAGACTTTTCGCGGCTATGCACCGGATCTTGGCTATGATTTTCTGAGGAATGCCATTGCAAAAAACGATTATCAGGATAGAGGGTGTCAGATCTGTGCTGATGAGATTTTTGTTTCCGATGGAGCCAAAAGTGACTCAGGAAATATCCAGGAGATTTTCGGACTGGATAATAAGGTGGCAGTCTGCGACCCGGTTTATCCGGTGTACGTGGATACTAATGTTATGGCAGGACGTACAGGTTTTTACAATACACAGCGTGAGAATTTTGACGGGGTGATCTACATGCCCTGCAGGGAAGAGAATGGCTTCCTGCCGGAGTTGCCGGAAGAAGTGCCGGATCTGATCTATCTTTGTTTCCCTAATAACCCCACAGGTGGTGCCATTACAAAAGAGGGACTTCAGCAATGGGTGGATTATGCCAACAAAAACGGCTGCGTGATCATTTATGATGCAGCCTATGAAGCATATATTTCTGAAGAGAATGTACCACATACTATTTATGAGTGTGAAGGTGCAAGGACCTGTGCTATCGAGCTTCGTAGCTTTTCCAAGAATGCAGGTTTTACAGGTGTGCGGCTTGGCTTTACCGTAATTCCAAAGGAACTGGTCCGTGATGGTGTGGCACTTCATGATCTGTGGGCAAGACGTCATGGCACTAAGTTTAATGGTGCTCCTTACATCGTACAGCGTGCAGGGGAAGCTGTATATTCTACGGAAGGCAAGGCGCAGTTAAAGGAGCAGGTAGGCTATTATATGAGGAATGCTAAAACGATCCGGGAATCTCTTGCAAATGCAGGCTTTTCCGTTTCAGGTGGTGTGAACGCTCCGTATATCTGGCTGAAAACACCAGGGAAAATGACATCCTGGGAGTTTTTTGATTATCTGCTGGAAAAAGCAAATGTAGTAGGAACTCCTGGTTCCGGCTTTGGTGCTCAAGGCGAAGGATATTTTCGGCTTACTGCGTTTGGTACCTATGAGAATACGCTGGAGGCGATCAGCAGAATTGAAAAGGAGGTTTCATTATGAAGGTAAGCCGTATTGAGCATATGTGCGAAGGAAATGGCCATGTGATCATTAAGGAGATCCTGGAAGAGCCATATCTTGCAGGGAAATGCGGTCTGTATGCAGAAGTAACACTGGAGCCGGGATGCTCGCTTGGTTATCATGAGCATCATGGGGAAAGTGAGACCTATTATATTCTTGCAGGTCAGGGAGAGTATAATGATAATGGGGCATATCGTCCGGTGAGTGCCGGGGATATTACCTATACTTCATCAGGCAAAGGTCACGGATTATCAAATACAGGTAATACAGATCTTGTTTTTATGGCACTGATCATAAAAGACTGACGGACAGGCTGTTGTACTCAGGAGGTACAGCAGCTTTTTTATGTAATAGGCACATTAAGTGCTGTATCCTTCCGGTTGCGGCCAAATGGAATGTAGCGTATAATCAGGATATCATACGGATGAGGAGATTTTAGATATGTACAGAAAAAATGCTGAAAAGTTACTTGAATTTATAAAGAAAAGCCCTTCTGCATTTCAGGCAGTGGAACAGATGAAGAAACGCCTTTTGAAAAAGGGCTTTACAGAATTGTCTGAAAAGGAATGCTGGGACATCCATCCGGGCGGCAGATATTTTACAACAAGGAATCATTCCGCACTGGCTGCTTTTTCCATACCGGAAGAAGGGGCAGACCATTTTCACATACTGGCAAGCCACAGTGATTCTCCTGCATTAAAGATCAAAGAGAATCCGGAGATAAATGTAGAAGGAATGTATGTGCGCCTGAATGTGGAACCCTATGGAGGAATGCTGATGGCACCCTGGTTTGACAGGCCTCTTTCTGTGGCAGGACGTGTGATCGCCAGGGAAAAGGGGGAGATCCGGCAGATCCTGGTGGATATGAATGAGGATATGGCTTTGATTCCCAGTCTTGCAATACATATGAACAGAGAAGCCAATAATGGATACAAATATAATGCACAGAAGGATCTTTTGCCCTTATACGGACTTGGAGATGCAAAGGGCAGCTTTATGAAGCGGATCGCGCAGGCAGCAGGTGTAAAAGAAAAAGACATTCTTGGTCATGATCTGTTTCTATACCCAAGAACTGAGGGCAGTATCTGGGGATCTGAAGAGGAATTTGTTTCCGCTCCAAGGCTGGATGATCTGCAGTGTGCTTTTGCCTCCCTGGAGGGCTTTCTGAAGGGCAAAAAAGAAAATTCCATCTGTGTCCACTGTGTGCTGGACAATGAGGAAGTTGGCAGCAGTACCAAGCAGGGGGCAGCTTCTACCTTTTTGAAGGATTGTCTCCTTCGCATTTATCTGGGCTTTGGAAAAAGCTATGAAGAATATTTGGCTGCAATGGCTGGAAGCTTTATGATCTCTGCTGATAATGCCCATGCGCTTCATCCAAATTATGCTGAAAAAGCAGATCCTGTGAATCGTCCAGTGATCAATGGAGGAATTGTAGTGAAATATAATGCAAACCAGAAATACTGCACAGATGGTCTTACAGGCGCTGTGTTTAAGGATCTTTGCCAGCAGGCACAGGTGCCTTATCAGATCTTTGTGAATCGTTCTGATATTGCAGGAGGTTCCACATTAGGCAATATTTCCAATAATCAAGCAGCACTCAATACGGTAGATATCGGGCTGCCGCAGCTTGCCATGCATTCCTGCTTTGAGACAGCAGGGGTGAAAGATACTACTTATCTGATCCAGGCAGCGGAGGAGTTTTTCAGTTGAAAAAAACAGAGTTTTCACAATATGAGGAGGAAGTGATCCGTCTTCGGCGGCACTTCCATCAGTATCCGGAGCTTGCTTTGCAGGAGTTCCAAACTTCTGCATTTATACAGAAATATCTGGAAGAACTGGGGTATCAGGTCAGGCATGTGCCGCCTACAGGTTTGATCGCAGAGCATCCCTGTATGAAAAACAGAGAAAAAATGGTGGTTCTGCGGGCAGAAATGGATGCACTCCCTGTGCAGGAGTGTACAGGTCTGGCCTATGCATCCAGGAATAAAGGCTGTATGCACGCCTGTGGTCACGATGGGATACTGGCAGTGGCTTTGACTCTGGCAAAGATCCTTTCCGGGCAAAAGGATTTTCCTGTGGCTGTCCGCTTCTTGTTTGAGCCGGCAGAAGAGATTGGAGAGGGTACGGTACGGATGCTGGAAGGGGGAGCTCTTGACAAGGATAAGGGCAGGAAAGCTGACGGATTTTTAATGTTCCATTATGCCTGTGACCAGCCCCTTGGTATGGCAGTCCACAAAGGGCAGGCCTCCGCTATGATCGGCAAAATGGAAATTCTGATAAAAGGAAAGTCCAGTCACTGGTGTCAGGCGGAAAAAGGGATTGACAGTATTTATGCAGCTGGTCTTGTCGTCCAGAAGGTTCATGAGATCAGTCGCGATTATGTGGGAAAAGGACCTCATGTTGCCGGGATCGGCACCATACATGGCGGGGAATATCCTAATATTATTTCAGATCAGGTGAAGCTGGTGGGAAATATCAGAGCCTGCTATAGAGAGGATTTTGAACAATTAAAAAAGGCCCTGGAGCAGGCCTTCCATAAGGTGGAAGAAGTAACCGGGGCACAGGTATGTTTAAGCTTCCCAAAAGATCCGGTGCTACCCTTTGCCAATGACCCTACTCTTACTGCCATAGCAGCAGACACAGGAAGAACAATATTCGGATCCCATTTTCTGCTGGAGGGAGAAGATGAACTTTTTCTTACAGGAGATAATGCATATCGGTATTATCAACAGACAAAGGGACTATTCTGCGTTTTTCTTGCAGCAGTTCCCGGAGAGGAGCATCCATTTCATCATCCGAAGTTTCAGATCGATGAAAGGATCCTTCTTCCTAGTGTGCAGACCCTTTATGAGATTATAAGAAAATATGCATAACAGGCATTCGGGAAAGAATTAAAGCATACCCAGGGAACGGCACAGGAACAGCCAGCCGGTAAGGGTAAAGGAACTTAGCAAGGTGGTAAGCATAACTACACCTGAGGTAAAGGAACCTTCATAATCCGTATTTTTCGCCATAATATAACAGCTGATAGTAGTTGCAGATCCAAGCATGATCAGAATGGCCGCCAGTTTGTCTTTAGTAAAACCGAAATGCATGGCTGCCGGCAGGAAAAGTGCTGTATATCCAACCAGCTTCAAAAATGTGCAGGCAAGTACTGCACGGATCCTGGAAAAGGCTTTTCTGAATTCAAGTGCGCCGCCCATTGCCATCAGTCCCAGAGGAGTGGCAGTTTTGGCCAGATTTCCAACGGTAGTAGAGAGAATTTTAGGCATAGGAAGGCGGAGCAGGGACCAGATGGAGCCGGCAACGATCCCAAGGATTATGGGATTGGTGGCAATCCCTTTCAGAGTGCGTTTGATCACTGGCATGGAAATTCCTGAATTGCCAGGACGGAACAGACACAGTACAGTGACTGCCATAATGTTATAAAGAGGTACGCTGGCAACAATCATAAGGGGAGCCATTCCTGCATCTCCATACATATTCTGGATAATGGCAATACCAAGCACAGCAGCACTGCTCCGATAGGATGCCTGGACAAATTCCCCTTGAATATCCCTGGGTTTTAATAGAAAGGAAAAGCCTATTGAGATCAGGATGCTGATCAGTGTGGCAAAAAAACAGAAAAGCACCATCTTGCCGTCCCATACGCTGTAGATGTCCATATCTGCAATGTCCTGGAAAAGAAGAGCAGGAAGGGCGGCTTTAAAAACAAATTTGTTCATTTTGCTTACAAAAGACTCATCAAAAAGTCCGGCTTTTCTGAAAAAAAGTCCCAGCATCAAAGTGAGAAAGATAGGAATTGTTGCATTAAGACAAAAGATCAGATTTTCCATTTTAGTATTTGTTCCTTTCTGTAGTAAGATGTGTGGTGGTTTTATTATAGCCTTACAGTGGGAATTGTCAAATTTTCCGGAATGTGTTATTCTTTCGGAGTATAGCAAAATGGAGGAAGATTGTATATATGAGATACGGTAAGATACGTATAGAAGATGGTTATCTGGCATACAGCCGCCACATGATGCTGAACAGCCTTCCCTGTAAGGACATTGTGTGGGCTTATATGCGTCGGGAGGGAGACGATTCCCCCGGAGGAAGTGTGAAACAGATCATTTCCAACTATCTGGTTGTTGTTACCAAGCGTAAAAAACGTTATATGTTTGACATGACAGAGAAAGAGGTACAGGAATGTCTCCGCCTTCTGAAAGCTCTGAACCCGGAGATGGCAGTTGGCTTTCCAAGAGGTGGCAGGCTTCCGTTGCAGTCCCTTCCCAATACCAGGGATCTGGGGGCATTGACTGCCAGGGATGGCCGGCATATCCTGCCAAGAAAGCTTCTGCGCAGCGGAGAACTGTATCATGCTTCACAGGCTGATAAGCAGCTGCTTACAGAAGAGTATCGGGTAAAAACCGTGGTGGATTTCCGCTCCAATATTGAGCGAAAGGAAAAACCGGATGTGATCCTGCGAGGTGTGGAATATTACCACATTCCCATTTTGGATGAAGAGAATCTGGGGCTGTTTGGAGAAGGCAGGGTTTGTAATCGGCTTTTGACCTACCAAGGAGACGGTGAAAAGTACATGGATCAGATGTATGAGAATCTGATCCGTGACCGTTACTCTGTGAATCAGTATGCCAGATTTTTAGATGTATTGATCCGTCATAAAGAAGGGGCAGTGCTCTGGCACAGCTGGGACGGCACGGGCAGGGCAGGAGTGGCCACGGCTCTTTTGCTTTGTGCCCTTGATATTCCGGAGGACACTGTAAGAGAAGATTTCATGCGTTCCAATGCCTATCTGGAAGCAGAGCTTCAGTATATGCTTTTATATTTGGAAGCAATGGGCATGGACAGCCCCAGGGTTGCGGAGAATATGAGTATCTTTTTCAGAGTAAAGGAATCCTATATTGATCGTGTATTTCAGATCATCCGCCAGGAATACGGTACTGTGGAACGTTTCCTTAGAAGAGGCTTGTATCTTACTCCAAGAGCGGTGGAAGAGCTTAGAGATAAGTACCTGATTTGACTTTTGAGCCAGGATTTAAAAATTTTTAATGAATTAATGCAATAAAGTGGCATTTCGCATTGACAAACAGAATTTTGTTGCTATAATGATAAAAAAGTAAAAAGCCTATAGGTGGCGGGAGGGAGTCGATTTTGCAGAAAAGAATTTTATCTTTGCTGGTAGACAACACTTCCGGTGTGCTGAGCCGGATCGCCGGTCTGTTCAGCCGCCGCGGCTATAATATAGACAGCATTACTGCAGGAGTGACAGCAGATGAGAATTTTACACGCATTACAGTAGTATGCAGTGGTGATGATGCCATTCTGGGTCAGATTACGAATCAGCTTTCCAAGCTTGTGGATGTAAGGGATATTAAAGTTCTGGATCCACAGCAGAGCGTTGTTCGTGAGACAGTGCTGGTAAAAGTTGCAGCGAAGCCGGAGCAGCGTGATGGGATCATTTCAGTGGCCAATATTTTCAGGGCAAGCATTGTTGATGTTAGCAGAGATTCTCTGGTCGTTGAAATGACAGGAAGCAAGAGTAAGCTGGAGGCCTTTATCGATCTTATGGGAGACTATGAGATACTGGAGCTGGCAAGAGCCGGTGTGACAGGACTTTCCAGAGGCAGCGGAGGAGTTTGCTACTTCTAAACAGAGAAAGCCCACAGAAGCAGTTCGCTAGGAGATGTCTGTATCCCAGGGTATTGGGCATACTCTTAACAATATATAGACAAACAGTAGGAGGAAATAATAATGGCAGCAAGAATTTTTTATCAGGAAGACTGTAACCTTTCTTTGCTTGAGGGTAAAAAAATTGCAATCATTGGTTACGGCAGCCAGGGTCATGCACATGCACTGAACTTAAAGGATTCAGGATGTGACGTGATCATCGGACTTTATGAAGGAAGCCGTTCCTGGAAGAAAGCAGAGGAGCAGGGCTTTAAAGTATACACAGCAGCAGAGGCTGCAAAGCAGGCTGATATCATTATGATTCTGATCAATGATGAGAAGCAGGCAGATATGTATAAGAGAGACATTGAGCCGAACCTGGAAGAAGGCAATATGCTGATGTTTGCTCATGGCTTTAATATTCATTTTGGATGTATCGTGCCTCCGAAATTTGTAGATGTTACCATGATCGCTCCTAAGGGACCTGGCCATACAGTAAGAAGTGAGTATCAGGCTGGTAAAGGTGTTCCGTGTCTGGTAGCTGTAGAGCAGGATTACACAGGTAAAGCTCTTGATATGGCACTTGCATATGCACTTGGTATCGGTGGAGCAAGAGCCGGAGTTCTTGAAACTACTTTCAGAACAGAGACAGAGACAGACCTGTTTGGTGAGCAGGCTGTACTTTGCGGCGGTGTATGTGCCCTGATGCAGGCTGGATTTGAGACTCTTTGTGAGGCTGGATATGATCCGAGAAATGCTTACTTTGAGTGTATCCATGAGATGAAACTGATCGTTGACCTGATCTATCAGTCCGGATTTGCAGGTATGAGATATTCTATCTCCAATACTGCAGAGTATGGCGATTATATTACAGGACCAAAACTGATCACAGAAGATACAAAGAAAGCTATGAAGAAGATCCTTTCCGATATCCAGGATGGTACTTTTGCAAAAGAATTCCTGCTTGATATGAGCCCGGCAGGCCGTCAGGTTCACTTCAAAGCTATGAGAAAGAAAGCTGCAGAGCATCCGTCAGAGAAGGTTGGCGAGGAGATCCGTAAACTCTACAGCTGGAATGGCGAGGACAAGCTGATCAATAACTAATCGTTATTTACAAAACAGGTTTTACCTGTCTTATATTTCAATTACCGGAAGAACTGTCTAAGGAGAGGCAGTTCTTCTTCTTTTTTTCTGCATACAAATCCTATCTGCCGTACTGGAAAGGCAAAGCCCATAGGTACTTCCACAAGAGCACCGCTTGCCAGGTCATCTTCTACAAATTCCCGGATTACACAGGCAATCCCAAGCCCGATCTTTGCAAATTGGATCAGAAGATCCATAGATGTTACCTCCAGAATATGGCTTAATTCTATACGGTTTTCTTTTAAAAGGGAATTTACTGACTGGCGGGTGATATTATCTTCATCCAGCATCATAAACGTTGCCGTATGGATCAAAGGTTCAGAAGGGAAAAGCTGCTGCTGGTTTTTCAGATATTGTCTGGTTGCCACAAAGGTATCCTGGATACCAAGTAGTGGACGGAAATGATAACCGGTAAGCTTATGGGGTCTGCCGATCAGTCCAAGATCGATCTTGTTGTCATCCAGAAGTTTCAGAGTCTGATAAGTGGACTGGCAGGAAATATTAATACGTACCTGAGGGTTCACAGAGATGTAGTTTTGAAGATAGGACATAAGTACGTATTTACACAAGGTGGAGCTGGCTCCAAGCCGCAGCCTTGGGATCTCTCTGGAATGATTATGAAGGATGGATTCTTCTCCTTCTCCAAGTAAAGAGAAAGCTTCTTTTACTTTTTCGTAAAGAAGTTGTCCGTCTGCAGTCAGTTCCACTCCTCTTGAATTACGTTTGAAAAGAACGGTATCCAGATTCTGTTCCAGCTTTTTGATGGCATGGCTGATGGCGGGCTGGCTGATGTACAATTCCCTGGCTGCCTGTGAAATATTTCCGGTACGGCCGGTAGCATAAAAAATGTGGTATAGTGAAAGATTTTCCTGCATAAAAGCTCCTTCCATAAATAATATTTATAGCAAGTATGATAAATATGTATTTTCATTATAGCAGAAGCTGTGATAGAATACCAATATAAATTCAAGTTGAGCAGCCGGGAGAAAGTGGACAGCTGCACAGAAATGTTACAGGAGGAATATGAGAATGGGAATGACAATGACACAGAAAATTTTGGCAGCTCATGCAGGACTGGATCATGTGGAAGCAGGACAGCTGATTGAAGCAGATCTGGATCTGGTGCTGGGAAATGATATTACTTCACCAGTGGCTATTCATGAGATGGACAAAATGACTGTTGATACAGTTTTTAATAAAGATAAGATTGCACTGGTAATGGATCATTTTATCCCAAACAAAGATATTAAATCTGCAGAACACTGCAAATGTGTCAGAGAGTTTGCCTGTCGTCATGATATCACCAATTATTTTGATGTGGGACAGATGGGAATTGAGCATGCGCTGCTTCCAGAGAAAGGTCTTACGGTTGCAGGTGACGTAGTGATCGGTGCGGATTCACATACTTGCACCTACGGCGCACTGGGTGCATTTTCTACTGGTGTGGGAAGTACGGATATGGCAGCTGGTATGGCTACCGGAAAAGCATGGTTTAAAGTTCCGGCAGCTATTAAATTTAATATTGTGGGCAAACCAAAGAAATGGGTCAGCGGAAAAGATGTGATCTTACATATCATCGGCATGATCGGTGTGGACGGAGCACTTTACAAGTCTATGGAGTTTACCGGTGAGGGGATTAAGAACCTTTCCATGGATGATCGTTTTACAATTGCAAATATGGCGATCGAGGCAGGAGGAAAGAACGGTATCTTCCCTGTAGATGAGCTGACCAAGCAATACATGAAGGAGCATTCCGTAAGAACGTATAAGATTTATGAGGCAGATGAGGATGCAGTTTATGAAGCTGAGTATACCATCGATCTTGGTGAACTGGAGCCTACCATTGCATTCCCACATCTTCCGGAGAATACGAAGACTATTTCACAGATCACAGAGCCTGTTGTGATCGATCAGTCTGTGATCGGTTCCTGTACAAACGGCCGTATTGATGATCTGCGTGTGGCAGCTCAGATCCTGAAAGGACGTAAAGTAAAAAAGGGCGTGCGCTGCATCGTGATCCCGGCAACTCAGGCCATTTATCTTCAGGCTATGGATGAAGGCCTTTTGAAGATCTTTATTGAAGCAGGTGCAGTTGTAAGTACACCTACCTGCGGACCTTGCCTTGGCGGTTACATGGGTATCCTGGCAGCAGGAGAGAGATGTATTTCCACTACCAACCGTAACTTTGTAGGCCGTATGGGTCATGTGGATTCAGAGGTATATCTGGCAAGCCCGGCTGTAGCAGCAGCCAGTGCTGTTACAGGTAAGATTTCTGCACCGGAAGAACTGGGATTATAAGGAGGAATAAAAGATGCAGGCAAAAGGAACCGTTTTTAAATATGGAGATAATGTAGATACAGATGTAATCATTCCTGCACGTTATCTGAATTCTTCAGATCCGGCAGAATTGGCTACCCACTGCATGGAAGATATTGATAACACATTTGTGAAAAGGGTGAAAAAGGGAGATATTATCGTAGCAGATAAGAACTTTGGCTGCGGTTCTTCCCGTGAGCATGCACCTATCGCTATTAAGGCAGCAGGAGTAAGCTGTGTGATCGCTGAGACCTTTGCACGTATTTTTTACAGAAATGCCATCAATATCGGACTTCCGATCATTGAATGTCCGGAAGCAAGCAAGGGGATTGAGGATGGAGATCAGGTAGAGGTTGATTTTGATTCCGGTATGATCTACAACCGTACAAAGGGTACAGAGTTTAAAGGGCAGGCTTTCCCGGAGTTCATGCAGAAGATCATTAAAGCAGAAGGCCTTGTAAACTATATTAACAGCAAGAAGGCATAAGATTCAGCTAACTTTTCATTATACTTATACATCCTGAGAGTATGTAAGCAGAATAGATCTGGCAAAGTACAGGATCTGCATTTGCAATAAACTGCAATTGCAATAATCCTGCTTCAGTCATTCTGCATCCGTTCTCTCAGGATTTTCTTTGTTTTTGATAAATGTAAAGAATATTATGAACTTTGTCAAATAAGAAAATACAGAGAGAAAATACAGAGAGGTTCATAAGAAAATACATAAAAGTAAAAAAATAGTTGCTTTTTCAGGTGAATGCTGATATAATATTTTCTGTTGCGGGGTATGGCGTAGCTTGGTAGCGCGCACGGCTGGGGGCCGTGAGGTCGCAGGTTCAAATCCTGTTGCCCCGATTAAAATTAAATTCAGTAAAATCAAGAGTTTGGAGCGTCTGCACTGAACTCTTTTTGTTTGCTTTTTGATTGCCTTTGATTACCTCATTGCTCCAATCTATTGTATTTACGATTTTTCAGTGTTTTCAATGATTTCCGTTTTGCAATTCAAGTTTGTTTACAGTCTGAAAGCCACCCGTTCGTGGGTGGCTTTGCGTAACTGTAAACGTTTTTATGAAATTTATTTCTCTGTGCTATCAGCATCAATTACAGATTGAATCTGTTTCATCAGAGTATCGTAATTGTCCTGGTTGTCAATTCCGCCCAGCATAGGATCTCCTACAATATTCCCATTTCGATCTACTAAAATTGTTGTGGGAAATGCCATAATACTTGAGGCATATTTTCCTGCATCAGAATCAGAGTCAATGGAAAGATTGCGGTATTTTGCTCCCTGACTTTCAAGAATCGAAGCTGCTTCTTTGATCGCATCTTCATTCCCATCAAAAGTCTCTGTGTTGATGCCTACTACTTCTCCGCCCATGGATTTGATGGCATCATTTAATTCGTTAAGCTTGGATAATTCAGCTACGCAAGGTTTGCACCCGGTAAACCAGAAATTAACAACTGTTACTGCATTCTTGGAAAACAGACTTTCATCAACTGAATTTCCATCGAAATCTTTTCCGGAAAAGTTATTAAAAGGAGAGGAATCATCTGACGCAGTTTTTGTTTCTGAAGTGTCTGTTTCTGCATTTTTCTTTTCAAGTTCTGCAATCTGTTCTTCAATTTTTCGTATGGTTTCAATATCATCTGTAAGGGTTTGATACTGCTCATCTGTAAAAGAATCCTTGTTTGATTCAACTGTATCAGAAAGAAAATCTGCGTAATTTCCACTTGAATCGGCAGAGCTTTTACTCATCAGACCAAAAGCTTTGTCCCATGCATCTTTGTGGTCTGCAAAAAGCTGGTTTTCCTGCTGATACAAATTGTCAAGCTCTGAATCTGAAGTATTGTCAGATGGATCAGTGTCAGTTTCTTCATAAGTAATTTGGGCGGTATCTGATCCTGTATTTTCTGTTTCAGTATTTTCTGTGTCTGCTTTTACAGTTTCTGTTTTATCTGCTTCCGTGGTTTCTGTATTAGTGGTTTCAGTTTTGGAAGATTCAGTTTTAGCGGATTCGGTTTTTGCAGTTTCCTTTTCCGTAGTTCCTCCGTTACATGCGGTAAATGATAATGCGGTGCCAAGTGCTAAGAGTGTGATAAGTACTTTTTTTGCTTTCATGATAATAAACTCCTTTAAATAATTATAATAAGATTAATTGGATAACTGTATTAATATATTAATTAGGTAACTGTTTCTTATTGCTGGCTATTGCAGTTGTCCTTTTTGGTACATGTTTTCCCCATAAACTGGTAATGGATCGCATCTGTGGGACAGGCCTTTATGCAGGCTCCGCACCGGATACATTCCATATGGTTTGGTGTTTTGCGTACATCCACGTCCATTTTACATGCTTTTGCACATTTGTTACATCCCACGCATTTGCTGCTTTCCACCTGAATGCCAAGAAGGGATACCTTATTAAACAGTGAATAAACTGCACCAAGAGGACATATCCATTTGCAGAAAGGCCTGTAAAACAGGATGCTTAAAATAACTACGGTAATCAAAATAAGACACTTGAACGTAAATAAATTTCCCAATGCAGAACGTATAGCTGCATTTCCAAATGACAATGGTATTGCACCTTCCAGCACACCTTGCGGACAAATATATTTGCAGAAGAATGGATCTCCCATTCCTATCGAGTTCGTTACAAGCATTGGCAGAAGTATGACGAAAACAATAAGAATGATATATTTCAGGTATCTTAAAGGCTTCAGCCTGGCTGTGGATAATTTCTTTCCGGGGATTTTATGAAGTAAATCCTGAAACCATCCAAACGGACACAAAAATCCACAGATAAATCGCCCCAGCAGCACACCAAGCAAAATAAAAAAACCGGTTATGTAATATGAGAATTTAAACTTGGATGAGCCAACCACTGCCTGAAATGCACCAATCGGGCATGCACCTGTGGCAGCAGGACAGGAATAGCAGTTTAATCCTGGAACACATACAGTTTTCGCCTTGCCTTGATATATTTGGCCTTTGAACACATTGGGAATGTGAATGTTGGTAAGAAGTGTGGCAGCTGCCTGTATCCACCCACGGATTTGTGCAATTTTTTTTGATCGTAAATTCGTTTTTTTATCCAATTCCAACACACTCCAAACATAATTTTATTGCTTTTCCCAGTACGGTGGCGGCTTCGCCTCTGATCGCACCATAGCTAATCATAGCTATGCCTGTAATAAGTAAAACAAGTTGAGACATTTTTTTACACTTCAAAATCTTATTACTCCTTTCGTTTTGGCAGACATGATACTTTTTTAATTTATGGCATATATGCCATACTTTTCTTTTCTTGCATAATCGTTGCTATTTTCATTTCCTGCATATATTGACCAGCTGATGTTTGTATTATACAATAACTGTTGTAAAATTTCTGTTAAGAAGCAGGTGGAAAATTTGAGATTATTAATTGTTGAAGACGAGAAAAAATTATGCGACACTGTTGCAAAAAGTTTATATGATGCAGGATATGAGGTGGATACCTGTTACGATGGGGAAGAGGCGCTTGATTATATTCTGGCAGAGAATTATGATCTGATCGTTTTGGATCTGAATCTTCCCGGTATGGATGGCATGGATATTTTAAAAGAACTCAGAAAGAAAAATGAGGATACAAAGGTTCTTATATTGTCTGCAAGGAGCCAGATCGCAGATAAGGTGGAAGGGCTGGATGCAGGGGCCAATGATTATATGGAAAAGCCTTTTCATCTGCAGGAGCTTGAAGCACGTATCAGAAGTCTTACACGGCGCAGATTTGTACAAAGAGATGTTTGCCTGAAAGCAGGAGATATACGGTTTGATACCAGAAAGCGTGAGGCTTATGTAAAAGAAGAAAAAGTACATTTAACCAGAAAAGAAAATGGGATTTTGGAATATCTGCTTCTTAATCAGGGTCGGCCGATCAGTCAGGAAGAACTTATGGAACATGTATGGGATGCGTCTGTGGACAGCTTTAGCGGGTCTATCCGGGTGCACATGTCTTCTCTTAGAAAAAAGCTTAAGGCAGTGCTTGGTTATGATCCGATCCTGAACAAGATTGGTGAAGGCTATAAGATACGAGAGGAATCAGAGCGATGAGAAAAATGTCACTTCAGTGGAGGATTACGATCCTCACTACGCTGTTTATTGCAATTATATGCGGATGTCTTACCCTGTTTGTTTATAAGAATGGTGTATATTATATTGATTTGCTGCAGGATACAGTTGATGCTAAAAGCGATCAGGGTAATGGTAAGGAACCAGATGAAATATATATTAATATTCCTGATGATAAATGGAATGATTTTGCTGATGATTTTTCTATTCAGGTATACAATAACAAAGCTGATTACAAGAAAAGCAGTCTGATGTTTTCAACGCTGCTGGCACTTCTTGGCGGTGTTGTTACATATTTTATAGTTGGACATGCATTAAAACCACTAAGAAAAATTGCAGATAAAATGGAAGAAGTGCAGGCACAAAATCTGTCAGACTCCAGGCTGGAAGAAAATGAGGTTAAGGAGTTAAACCAGATCAGTGTGTCGTATAACAAGATGCTGGAACGCCTTTCAGAAGCATTTGATGTGCAGAGACAATTTACTGCCAATGCAGCTCATGAGCTTCGCACACCTTTATCATTGATGCAGGTACAGCTGGATTTATATCATTCCTCTCAGCATAAACATAATGATGAATGTACAGAACAGACAATCACTATGGTCATGGAACAGAATGAAAAACTAAGTAAAATGATCAAGACCCTTTTGGATATGAGTGAGCTTCAGAGTGTGGAACGTGATGATATTATCATGGTGGATGCACTTGTTGAAGAAGTGATCGCAGATCTGGAACCGCTTGCAATAGAAAAGAATATCCGGCTTATTGGAAATTGCAGGAATGCAAATATGCAGGGAAGTGATATTCTGATTTACAGGGTGGTATATAATCTGGTTGAGAATGCAATAAAATATAACCATTCAGGAGGTCAGGTTACAGTCACCTCTTATCAAAAAGACAAAAACGTTTATCTTTCGGTAGAGGATACAGGAAGTGGTATTCCCAGGGAACTTAAGGAGCGGGTGTTCGAACCATTTTTCCGCGTAGACAAATCCAGAAGCCGTGAACTGGGTGGTGTAGGGCTTGGCCTTGCACTGGTACATGAAATCGTGCGTGCTCATGATGGAAGCATTACGGTTAAAGACAATCCGTCAGGCGGAACGATTTTTGAAGTGGTGCTCCCTCAGCATCTTCAGTCTTTGTCCGGCAAATAATGGGATGGGTCTGCACATAAAAAATATAGCTCCATACAATAAAAATACGAAACAATGTATCATCTATCTATAAAAAAATAAAATGCTTGATTTTTACACTTTTCTGGTGTATAGTGATAAAGACTTCAAGAGTTAGAGATATTTTGACTCTTGATCATAATTTCATAGTTTAAATGCACAGATGAGGAATAGTACATAAGGAACCGAAGCACAGAGAGCTGCTGGCTGGTGGAAAGCAGTGGATGGAATTTATGGAACTCGCCTCGGAGCAGCTGATCCCAAAGCCTGACATTTATTATACATATCAGAGTGTTATGGAGAGTAGGAGCAGACGGTATCCACCGTTACATGGAATGGATATAAGGATGAATTTTCGTTCCGTATCCAGTGAGTGTATGAATTTTATTCATGAAATAAGAGTGGTACCGCGTAGATGATCAGATCTTTCGTCTCTTGCAGAAATGCAGAAGATGGAAGATTTTTTTGTTTCATTAATAATGACAAAGAGAAAAAGAAATGGAGGAAATAATAAGATGATGAACCCAGGTAAATATCAGAAACAGTATTATATGCCACCGGAAGTATGTCTGGATTGGACGAAAAAGGAGTATGTTGACAAGGCTCCTGCATGGTGTTCTGTAGATCTTCGTGATGGCAACCAGGCGTTGGTGATCCCTATGAGTCTTGATCAGAAGGTGGAGTTTTTCAAGTTGCTTGTACAGATTGGTTTTAAAGAGATCGAAGTAGGATTTCCTGCTGCATCTGAAACAGAATATACTTTCCTGCGCACACTGATCGATCAGAATCTGATTCCTGAAGATGTAACCATCCAGGTACTGACACAGGCAAGAGAGCATATTATCCGAAAGACCTTTGAAGCAGTGAAAGGTGCACCAAAGGCCATTGTACATGTTTACAATTCCACATCTGTTGCACAGAGGGAACAGGTATTTAAAAAGTCAAAAGAAGAGATCCTGAAAATTGCTGTAGATGGTGCCAGACTGTTAAAAGAACTTGCTGATGAAACAGAAGGCAATTTCCAGTTTGAGTACAGCCCGGAAAGCTTTACCGGCACAGAGCCGGAATATGCCCTTGAAGTCTGCAATGCAGTTCTGGATGTATGGCAGCCTACACCAGATAATAAATGCATTATCAATTTGCCTGTAACAGTAGAACTGGCAATGCCTCATGTATATGCAAGTCAGGTAGAGTATATGTGTAAACATATGAAGTACAGAGATAATGTGATAGTATCCCTTCATCCTCATAATGACAGAGGCTGTGGTGTGGCAGATACAGAGATGGGTATTCTGGCAGGGGCAGACAGGATCGAGGGTACTCTTTTTGGAAATGGAGAGCGTACCGGTAACGTGGATATTGTAACATTGGCCATGAATATGTATTCCCAGGGTGTGGATCCGGGGCTTGATTTCTCTGACATGCCACACGTATGTGAGGTCTATGAGGCATGTACAGGAATGCACATCAATGAAAGAAGCCCATACAGCGGAGCACTTGTATTTGCTGCATTCTCCGGATCCCATCAGGATGCCATTGCAAAAGGAATGCACTGGATCGAGGAAAAAGATCCTAACCATTGGACAGTGCCTTATCTGCCTATTGATCCTACAGATGTGGGACGTAATTATGATGCAGATGTTATCCGTATTAACAGCCAGTCCGGAAAAGGCGGCGTAGGTTATATCCTGGAAACCAAGTACGGTCTGAATCTTCCACCGAAAATGCGGGAGGCTATGGGTTATACAGCCAAAGCTGTATCCGACCATCTGCATAAAGAGCTCCATCCGGATGAAATCTTCGGACTGTTTAAGAGAACCTATGAAAATGTAGTTGAGCCATACAGTATTCATGAGGTTCATTTCCAGCAGACAGAAAATGGAATTTCCACCAGAGTTACATCAACCTTCAAAGGAAAGACGATTACCACAGAAGCAATTGGTAACGGACGTCTGGATGCTGTCAGCAATGCATTAAAGAAAGCATACGAACTGAAGTATTCTCTGGAAGTATATCAGGAGCATGCATTGGAAAAAAGTTCAAGCTCCAAGGCAATTGCCTATGTGGGAATCAAGAAGCCGGATGGAACCATGGCATGGGGTGCAGGTGTGGATCCGGATATTATCCGTGCATCCATTGATGCCCTTGTTACAGCAATCAATAACCGCTGATTCCGCAGATTGCATACACAAAAGAACAGCAGTCAGGGGAATTTTACTTGACATTGTTGTTTCATATGATAGACTAAAATCTAGTTTTATAAGTTTTTCTATTAGTTTAAATGATTCAGGAGGAATAAATTATGGCTGCACCTTATAATCACAGAGCCATTGAAGCTAAATGGCGCACCAAATGGGAAGAAAAGCCCATTAATGTGAACGATGGCAAAAAGCCCAAATACTATTGTCTGGATATGTTTCCATATCCATCCGGAAATGGTCTTCATGTAGGCCATTGGAGAGGATATGTTATTTCTGATGTATGGAGCCGTTACAAAATGCTCCAGGGATATTATCTGATCCATCCTATGGGATGGGATGCATTTGGTCTTCCGGCTGAGAACTATGCGATCAAGATGGGGGTTCATCCGGCAATTTCCACAGCATCCAATGTTAAGAACATTAAGCGTCAGATCAATGATATCGCAGCAATTTACGATTGGGATATGGAAGTAAATACCACAGATCCTAATTTCTACAAATGGACTCAGTGGATCTTTGTCCAGATGTTTAAGAAAGGCCTTGCTTATGAGAAGGAATTCCCTATTAACTGGTGTCCTTCCTGTAAGACAGGACTTGCAAATGAAGAGGTAGTAAATGGCTGCTGTGAAAGATGTGGTGCTCCTGTTACCAAGAAGAATCTTCGCCAGTGGATGCTGCGAATCACCAAATATGCGGACCGTCTGTTAAATGACCTGGATAAGCTTGACTGGCCGGAAAAGGTTAAGAAGATGCAGACAGACTGGATCGGCAAGTCTTATGGCGCAGAGGTGGAATTCCCCATCGATGGAAGAGATGAGAAGATCACTGTTTATACAACAAGACCGGATACTCTTCATGGCGCTACATTTATGGTTCTTGCACCTGAACACGCCCTTGCCAAATCCCTTGCAACGGATGAGACAAGAGAGGCAGTGGAGAAATATATCTTTGATTCTTCCATGAGATCCAATGTTGACCGTATGCAGGACAAAGAGAAGACAGGCGTATTTACAGGAAGCTATGCCATCAATCCGTTAAATGGGAAGAAGGTACCCATCTGGCTGTCTGATTATGTACTTGCAGATTATGGTACAGGTGCCATTATGTGTGTACCTGCCCATGATGACCGTGACTTTGAGTTTGCTAAGAAGTTCGGTCTGCCTATTGTCCAGGTTATTGCAAAAGACGGTAAAGAGATCGAAAATATGACAGAAGCCTACACAGATGCGGTAGGCACAATGATCAATTCCGGTGACTGGAATGGCATGGAGTCTTCTGTACTGAAAAAAGAAGCTCCGGAGATGATCGAGAAGAAAGGCTTTGGCCGTAAGACTGTGAATTATAAGCTGCGTGACTGGGTATTCTCCCGCCAGCGTTACTGGGGTGAGCCGATCCCCATCGTTCATTGCCCGAAGTGCGGAGCAGTGCCGGTTCCGGAGGATCAGCTGCCCCTGCGCCTGCCGGAGGTAGAAAGCTATCAGCCTACTGGCACAGGAGAGTCTCCACTGGCTGCAATTGACGAGTGGGTAAATACTACTTGCCCATGCTGTGGCGCACCTGCAAAGAGAGAAACAAATACCATGCCTCAGTGGGCAGGTTCTTCCTGGTATTTCCTTCGTTATGTAGATAATAAGAATGATAAAGAGCTGGTATCCAAAGAAAAAGCAGACAAGTACCTGCCAGTTGATATGTATATCGGTGGTGTGGAGCATGCAGTCCTTCACCTTTTGTATTCCAGATTCTACACCAAGTTCCTGTATGATATCGGGGCAATTGACTTTGATGAGCCATTTAAGAAACTGTTCAACCAGGGTATGATCACTGGCAAGAATGGGATCAAGATGAGTAAATCTAAGGGCAATGTTGTATCACCGGATGATCTTGTAAGAGATTATGGCTGCGATTCCTTGAGAATGTATGAACTGTTCGTAGGACCGCCGGAACTGGATGCTGAGTGGGATGACAGAGGTATTGATGGCGTATCCAAATTCCTGAAGAGATTCTGGAATCTTGCCCTTGACAGTATTGAGAAAGATGTTCCTGCAACCAAAGAGATGATAAAAGTACGCCATAAACTGGTTTATGACATCACGCAGCGTCTGGAAAGCTTCAGCCTGAATACAGTTATTTCCAAATTCATGGAGTATAACAACAAGCTGATCGAACTGTCCAAGAATGCTGATGGAGCAGTGGATAAAGAGACGATTGAAACAATGACCATCCTTCTGGCTCCTTTTGTGCCCCATGTGGCCGAAGAAATCTGGGAAAAGCTTGGACATGAGGATTCTGTTTTCCATGCACAGTGGCCGGAGCATGATGAGGAAGCAATGAAAGATGACGAGGTAGAGGTACCGGTCCAGATCAATGGAAAGACCCGTGTTGTTATCAGTATTTCTGCAGACAGCTCCAAGGAGGATGCACTGGCAAAAGGCCGTGAAGCACTGGAAGGCAAGCTTACAGGTAATGTGATCAAGGAAATCTACGTTCCCAAGAAGATCATCAATTTTGTAATGAAATAAAATTACTGCTGTGAAAAAAATGCAATATGTAAATTGCAATCAATAGAATAAAAAATACTTGCATTTTAAAAACGCAGGCTGTATAATACACTAAAAGGCAAAGGCGCCGGAGAGATTTCTCCTGCGCCTTTTTTCGTATTCAGAAGGTATGAATGATCTGTATGGGCATCACTTGAATGCGATTATATTACATTAAAAAAATATGCCATGCTGATAAAATTTTACTTGATTAAAGCATAAAAGCGTGGTATAATTTCAGAAAATGTACGAGAAGTAAAGACAAACGTCTTTGCTATAGGGACAAAAAAGGAGGAGAATGAATTATGAAGAAAAAAATAGTATCCGTAATGATGACAGCTGTAGTAGCTGCAGCAACTGTATTTAGCGCAGCCGTACCTGCATTTGCAGCAGACACAGTAAAGATCGGTGTTTATGAGCCGGCATCCGGAGACAATGGAGCAGGTGGCAAGCAGGAAACACTTGGTATCCAGTATGCCAACAGTGAAACACCTACCGTTGAGATCGACGGCAAAGAATATAATGTGGAGCTTGATATTGTTGATAATGAATCCTCTACAGATAAAGGCCCTTCTGCAGCTTCCACTCTGGTAAGTGACGGAGTATCCATCGTTCTTGGATCTTATGGTTCAGGTGTATCCATTGCAGCATCTGATATTTTCAAAGATGGCGGTGTTCCTGCATTGGGAATTACCTGCACCAATCCACAGGTAACTCAGGGAAATACTCATTATTTCCGTATCTGCTTCCTGGATCCATTCCAGGGTACAGTACTTGCTAACTTTGCAAAAGACAAATTTGAGGCAAAGAAAGCATATGTTCTTACGAAGTTGGGAGATGATTATTCCGCAGGGCTTGGACATTACTTTACAAAAGCTTTTGAAGATCTTGGCGGTGAAGTCGTTGAGGAAACCTTCCCAGATGGTAACAGTGATTTCACATCTTATATCACATCTGCTAAGAATGCAGGCGCAGACGTATTCTTTGCACCTACCTCTACAGAGGCAGCAGCACTGATCATTGAGCAGGCAGCGGCACAGGGACTGGATCTTCCTCTTCTTGCAGGTGATACCTGGGATTCTAATGTTATCCTGAAAGCTGCAGAAGGCAAGGATGTACAGGTATATGTAACAACCTTCTATCAGGAGGGCGGTAACGAAGATTTTGATAATGGCATGAAAGAATTTATCAATTCTGATTCCAAGAACCTGGCAAACAACGGTGGTGATGATACGATCGCAGCTGTATCTGCAATGGGTTATGATGCATATTACGTAGCACTGGAAGCACTGAAGGCTGCAGGCTCCACTGATCCAGCTAAAGTAAATGAGGCACTGTGGGATGTGACTTATGAAGGTGTATGTGGAAAGGTACAGTTTGATTCTGAAAACGGAGATGCACAGAGAGATACCGCATATGTAAAAACTGCTAACACTGAGACTGGAGCATGGGACTTTGTTGGTGAGCAGGGTGTAGAATAATAACTTCAGGACTTGATGAATTTGATAGCACAGGAGGCGGGGTACAAGTTCCCGCCTTTCCTGTGCTAATTGGAAAAATACTGTAACGAAAAAGGAGGATTCCTCTATGGAATGGTTCAATCAGAATCTGCCATATTTTCTGGCAGGTATTTCTGTAGGCGGACAGTATGCCCTGATTGCCATTGGATATACAATGGTTTATGGTATTCTGCGTCTGATCAACTTTGCACATGGTGATATTTTTATGGTAGCAGGTCTGATCATGGTTTACTTATCAGCTTCACTGCCTATTTACATATCGATCCCCATTATGATCGTAGCCACTGTTATTATTGGTTTTCTTATTGAGCGTGTTGCTTACAAGCCTCTTCGCCAGGCGCCCAGGATGTCGATCATGATTTCTGCTATCGGAGTTTCTTATCTTCTCCAGAACCTGGCCCTTTATATTACAGGAGGCTTAGCACAGCAGTATCCGGCAATTCCGTGGATCAGTGACACGATTGAGATTTTCGGATCTGTTACAAAAAGAGTTACTGTGATCACACCGATCCTTACCATTGTTCTTGTTTTTGCACTGGTATTTCTAATCAAGAAAACAAAGATTGGTATGGCAATGCGTGCAGCATCTAAGGATTTTGAAACCTCCCAGCTTATGGGAATTAAGATTAATTCCGTGATCAGCATGACTTTTATTATTGGATCATTTCTTGCGGCAGTTGCCAGTCTTCTGTATTTTTCCAATTATACAGGAGTTGTTCCCACATCTGGCGCCATGCCTGGACTGAAGGCCTTTGTTGCCGCTGTATTTGGCGGGATTGGCTCTATCCCTGGAGCCGTGATCGGAGCTTTTATCATTGGTATCTGCGAGAATATCATTAAAGGAATGGGTATGACCACCTTTTCGGATGCATTTACCTTTGCACTGCTGATCGTTATTCTGATTGCTAAGCCAACAGGTTTATTTGGTGAGAAAGTCACAGATAAAGTCTGAAAAGGAGGGGATATTATGACAAAGAAAAAAGAAACGATCATAAATGTTGCCCTGATTGCAGGACTTCTTGTGATTTTATACATTATGGAACAGCTGATGAATCCTACAGATATGATTTTTACAGTCCTGAAAAAAGGTGCTATTTACGCACTGGTTGCTGTATCCATGAACCTGTTAAACGGCTTTACAGGTCTGTTTTCCCTTGGGCAGGCAGGCTTCATGCTTCTGGGCGCATATACATACGGGATCCTTACCATTCCGTCAGAACAAAGAGAAAGCGTTTACCAGTATTTTGATGGCGGCATCGTACAGTTTGCAGTTCCTGTGGCTATAGGCATCCTGGCTGCCGGTGTGGTAGCTGCTATTTTTGCATACCTGATCGGTCTTCCTGTACTTCGTCTGAAAAGTGATTATCTGGCAATTGCCACACTTGGTTTTGCCGAGATCATCCGTGCAGTGTTCCAGTGGGATAAGCTGGGACCACTTACCAATGGTTCCAACCTTTTGAGAAGCTATCCTACGTTCAAAAGTGTGCTGTTCCCGTTTATTGTATCAGGGATCTGTATTGCTGTGATCGTGATGATGATCAATTCTACTTACGGAAGAGCATTTAAGGCCATTCGTGATGATGAGATAGCAGCAGAGGCTATGGGAATCAATCTGGCCCATCATAAAAGGATCGCTTTTACAGTCAGTTCCTTTTTTGCAGGGATCTCAGGTGCCCTTCTTGCTATGTACCAGACAACCATCCAGGCTTCCATGTTCAAGTCTGCAATGACTTATGAGATCCTGCTGATCGTTGTAATCGGAGGTATTGGCTCTGTGACAGGAAGCTGTATCAGTTCTTTCCTGTTTATTACCTGCTCTGAGTGGATCCTTAGATTTCTGGATAATGATACTTATATCGGGGATTTCCATGTACCCCTTCTTCGGTCTGGTTTCCGAAAGGTTGTATTTTCTATTATCATTATGATCATTGTACTATTCTTCCGACAGGGTATCATGGGAACAAAAGAGTTTTCAGTGGCAGGGATCCGGAACTTTTTTGTGCGAAAATCCAATAAGGAAAAAGGGAGGAAACTCCAATGAGTGAACATGTGCTGAAAGTAGAAAATGCAACGATGCAGTTTGGCGGTGTGGTTGCAGTTGATAATATGAATATTGTTGTAGATAAAGGTGAGATCGTTTCCCTGATCGGTCCTAATGGTGCAGGGAAAACAACGGCTTTTAATGTGATCACCGGTGTTTATGCACCAACCAATGGGGCTGTATATTTTAATGGAAAGAAGATCATTGAAAATCATCCACAGGGTAAAATGAAGAAATTATACCAGGGGCAGAATGCAGGCAAATATACTCATGTGCTTGCACCTACCCCGGATAAGATCACACAGCTTGGAATTGCAAGGACCTTCCAGAACATCCGCCTTTTTAAAAGCCAGACAGTATTTGAGAACATTCTCATTGCAAAACATTTGAGAAGAACCAGTAATCTTTTTACTGCCACTTTCCACCTGAACGGAAAAGAAGAGCAAAAGATGCGAGAGGATGCAACTCATCTGTTGGAAATCGTAGGTTTAAAAGATGAGAGGAATGAGATGGCTACCTCTCTTCCCTATGGAAAACAGAGAAGACTGGAAATTGCCAGGGCGCTGGCCACTAATCCAAGCCTGCTTCTTCTGGATGAGCCTGCAGCAGGTATGAACCCACAGGAAACCGATGAATTGACGGCTTTTATTGGAGAAATCCGTGATAATTTTGGACTTACTATTTTTATGATCGAGCATCACATGGATCTGGTTATGGAGATTTCCGACAGAATTTATGTGCTTGATTTTGGAAAGCCTATTGCTGAAGGTGTTCCGGAAGAGATTCAGAATAATCAGCGGGTAATTGATGCTTACCTGGGAGGTGCAGCAGATGAGTAATGTACTGGAAGTAAAAGGACTGTGTGTTTCCTATGGAGGCATCCAGGCAGTAAAAGATATCAGCTTTGTAGTTCCGAAAGGTGAAGTAGTTACACTGATCGGAGCCAACGGTGCAGGGAAAAGCTCTACACTTCGTTCCATTGTAGGTCTTGTGAAACCAACCCTTGGCAGTGTTCTTCTTAATGGAAAGGAAATCGCCGGAAAAACACCGGAAAGTATTGTATCCCAGGGGATTACCCTTGTGCCGGAAGGAAGAAGGGTTTTTGCCGACTTGACAGTGCTTGAGAACCTGAAGGTTGGAGCTTACCTAAGAAAGGACAGCCTGGATGAAGATATCCGCTGGTGTTATGACCTGTTCCCAAGACTGAAAGAAAGAAGCTGGCAGCTGGCAGGTACTCTTTCCGGAGGAGAGCAGCAGATGCTTGCTATTGCAAGGGCATTGATGAGCCGCCCGGATGTGATCATGATGGATGAGCCTTCCCTTGGACTGGCGCCTATTGTTGTACGTGGAGTGTTTGATATTATCCGTGAGATCAACCGTCAGGGTAAGACAATCCTTTTGGTGGAGCAGAATGCGAACATGGCATTAAATGCAGCACATCATGGGTATGTTATGGAAACAGGACGGATCACGTTGTCAGGAACCGGTAAGGAACTGTCTGAGAATGATTCCGTAAAGGCTGCTTATCTTGGAAAAGCAAGAAAATAATGTTACGATAAGAATGCCGGGAAAATAATCCCGGCATTAATCGTTATGAAGTGCATAAGAAATATTAAGGATGCAGCAGATACACAGGAGCGGATCACAGGATCTTTGTGGTCCACTTGCTGCAGTCCCATACCTGAGAAACAATATCCTGGTAGAATTCCGGTTCATGACAGATAAGCAGGATACTTCCCCGATATTCAAGAAGGCTCTGTTTCAGGGCCTCTTTTGCGTCCACATCCAGATGATTGGTAGGCTCGTCAAGAAGCAGCACATTGGTTTCTTTATTGACAAGCTTGCACAGGCGGACTTTTGCCTGTTCTCCACCGCTGAGTACACGAACCTGGCTTTCAATGTGTTTGGTGGTAAGTCCGCATTTGGCCAGTGCAGAACGCACTTCATACTGGGTATAGGATGGGAATTCTGCCCAGATCTCATCAATGCAGGTGGTCTTATTGTCGCCCTTTACTTCCTGTTCAAAGTATCCGATCTGCAGGTTGTCCCCTAATTCGCAGGAACCGGAAAGGGGCGGGATCAGACCCAGGATGCTTTTTAAAAGTGTAGTTTTACCGATTCCGTTCGCACCGGTAAGAGCGATTTTATGCCCTCTTTCCATAGAAATGGTAAGGGGCTTGGATAAGGGTTCGTCGTATCCGATCACAAGGTCTTTAGTTTCAAAAATATATTTACCTGGTGTGCGCCCGGCTTTAAAGTGAAATTCCGGCTTGGGCTTCTCTGCGGCAAGCTGGATAAGATCCATTTTATCTAACTTTTTCTGCCTGGACATGGCCATATTTCTGGTGGCCACTCTTGCTTTATTTCTGGCAACAAAATCCTTAAGCTCGCTGATTTCCTGCTGCTGTTTTCGGTAAGCAGCTTCCAGCTGGGCTTTTTTTACTTCATATACTTCCTGGAAATGGGTATAATCTCCAACATAACGGTTCAGCTCCTGATTTTCCATATGATAAACCAGATTGATCACATCATTCAGGAAAGGAATGTCATGGGAGATCAGGATAAAAGCATTTTCATAATCCTGAAGGTAGCGCTTCAGCCAGGCAATATGCTCTACATCCAGATAGTTGGTAGGCTCGTCAAGGAGCAGGATATCCGGCTTTTCCAGAAGAAGCTTGGCAAGCAGAACCTTTGTACGCTGACCGCCGCTAAGATCCGTTACATCCCGGTCAAGGCCAAGCTCCAGAAGCCCCAGTGCCCGGGCAACTTCCTCAACCTTTGCATCTATTACGTAAAAATCATGAAGAGTCAGGGTATCCTGGATAGTACCAAGCTCTTCCATCAGGTTCTCCATTTCTTCCGGAGACGCATCCCCTAGCTGATCACAGATACTGTTCATTCGTTCTTCCATCTGGAAAAGCCAGGAAAATGCAGATTTTAATACATCTTCAATGGTCATTCCTGCCAAAAGTACAGAGTGCTGGTCCAGATAACCGATCCGTACATTTTTGGACCATTCTATCTTACCTTCATCAGGCATCAGTTTTCCTGTAACAATATTGAAAAAAGTAGATTTGCCCTCGCCGTTAGCACCTACAAGGCCAATGTGCTCCCCTTTTAAAAGGCGGAAGGACACATCATGAAAGATGGCTCTGTCTCCAAAACCATGGGTCAAATGTTCTACGTTTAGTATACTCATAAAATGAAACTCCTTTGTATTTGAACCAATGTGCTTGTTCTAAAAGAATTATGCTTCGGAAAGAGAAGAAATATCCGGAACAGCCATCAGAGAATAGTTGGTGTAATATACCACAAATCCTGGCTTTGCGCCAGCTGGTTTTTTTACATTTTTCTTTTGCAGGTAATCGATTTCTACTTTAGGGGCAGTACGGCCCTGAGAATAATAGGCGGCCAGACTGCCGGCTTCTTCAAAGGTGCGGTCCGGAAGAGTACCATCCTTTGTTTTGACTACTACGTGGGAACCTGGCATTTTCTTTGCATGGAACCACCAGTCGTTTCCGGATGCGAATTTGAAAGTCAGTTCATCATTCTGATAATTGTTCTTTCCCACATAGATGTCATACCCGTCACTGGATATGTAATGGAAAGGTTTGGATTTTGTCTGCATTTTGGCACCTTTTTTGGAGGTATAATGCTTTTTGATATAACCAAATTCTGTCAGTTCCTCTTTAATCTGGGATAGATCACTTTCCTCGCGGGCAATATCTAATGCATTGGAAATAGATTCCAGATGCTGGATCTCTTCCGTGGTTTCCTTGATCTGTTCTTCAAGTGCCTCCTGGGTGCGTTTCAGCTTCTGGTACCGGTCAAAATACTTTTTGGAATTTTCCTGAGGGGTAAGTTGAGGATCCAAAGGAATGGTAATTTCCTCATTGGTATAGTAATTCAAAGCTTTAAATGATTTTACACCTTCTTCCAGACCATAACCATAGGTGTTGATCAATTCACCATATATCTTGTATTTGTCTTTTTTCTCAGTATCCTTCATCTGTTTTTGCTGAAGCATCAGCTTTTTGCGGTTGCGTTCCAAGGCTGTCTGTACGATCCTGCGAAGATCAGCAGATTTTTGACGGATTCTTGTGATCAGATCCCTGGAGGCATAGTAGGTTTCCAGCATCTGGGAAACGCTGTCAAAGGATACGTTATGGTATTCCGGCCCATATTGCTGGAAATCCAGCACTCCGTATTCCACAGGTTCATCCCCCCGGAAAATAATATTAGGGGTAAAACTGCCCTCTTTTACCTGATCCATGATCCTTGCAAAGGTATGGTAAAGATGAGTGCGTGCAGCTTCATTAAGAGACTGCATGGAATCATTTCCGTCAATAGATGCACGGAAGCAGACTTCCTGAGCCATAACAGGACTGATCCCTGTAAGGGATGAATAAATGGCTTTGGCCGCCGGAAGTGGCTTTGGGCAGATGTCGGATATAAATTCTTCTTCTGTGATGGTAAGCGGATCCAGCTTGTCCTGGGTTTTGGGAATAAAGTATTCACGGCCTGGAAGGACTTCGCGGACAGAACTCATATTGGAAGAAACATGTTTGATGCTGTCTAGGATCATACCCTTGTCATCGCAGAAGATCAGGTTGCTGTGTTTGCCCATAAGCTCCATGATCAGTATTTTATGGCATACATCTCCTAATTCATTTAAATGTTCCAGGTGGAACTGTACTACACGCTCCATGCCGGGCTGTGTAATATCTGTGATCCGCGCACTGCCGATATGCTTCCGTAAAAGCATGCAGAAATTGGGAGCAGTAAGGGGGCTGATACGGTTCTTAGATGTAAAGTAAAGCAGAGGCAGGGATGGGGAAGCGGAGAGCAGCAACCGCTTCTGGCCATCCTGGCCTCTGACTGTGATTAGCAGCTCGTCGCTTTCAGGCTGGGCGATTTTGTTGATCCTGCCGCCTTTCAGGCTGCTGTTCAGTTCTTTTACCATTGCTGCAATGGTGATGCCGTCAAATGCCATATGAAAAACTCCTTTCAGAGGGAATATACGTTAAAAAGTAAATGCACCTGGCAAAGCTTCCAACAGCCTTAATGCTTTGTTTGTGCACTTACTTTAGTATACACGTAAAAAAAGGGTTTGACTAGGGTTATTGAATGAATTATAATAAATCTATATGTTCGGAGGAAGAAAAGAAAGACAATGATAAAAAGCATGACTGGCTTCGGACGAGCCGAAGTTATCACGAAAGAAAGAAAAATAACAGTTGAGTTAAAATCTGTAAACCACAGATATCTTGACCTGAGTATAAAGATGCCCAGAAAGCTTAGCTTTCTGGAGAGTACTGTGCGAAATCTTCTGAAGAAATATATTCAGAGAGGCAAGGTAGATGTATTTATTTCCTATGAAGATTATACCTTGAGCCAGGGATCACTGAAGTATAACAGAGAACTGGCAGCGGAATATCTTGGCTATCTGAAAGAAATGGCACAGGATTTTGGTCTGGACTACGACATGAAGGTGTCCGCACTTTCCAGATATCCGGATGTTTTTACTATGGAGGAGCAGTCACTGGATGAAGAGGAGTTATGGAACTGTCTTGAACAGCCTCTTATGGAGGCATGTGAGAAGTTTGTTGCAGCCAGGGAACGTGAAGGCGAGCACCTGAAGAATGATCTGGTTTTGAAGCTGCAGGGGCTGGATGAGAAGGTGACGATGGTAGAGCAGCGTTCTCCGCTTGTAGTAGATGCTTACAAAGAGAAGCTGGAGGCTAAGGTTCATGAACTTCTGGCAGATACCCAGTTTGATGATGCCAGGATCGCAGCTGAGGTTGTGATGTTTTCTGATAAGATCTGTAATGATGAAGAGACAGTACGGCTTCACAGCCATATTGCCGGGATGAGGAAGATGCTGGAGGAGTCTGAAGGTATTGGACGTAAGCTGGATTTTATGGCACAGGAGATGAACCGGGAAGCCAATACCATTCTTTCCAAGTCCAGTGATCTTGTGATATCAGATATTGCCATTGATTTGAAAACAGAGATCGAAAAGATCCGTGAGCAGATTCAGAACATTGAGTAAAGAACCTGGAGATTTGTTTTATGGCAAAATTAATTAATATTGGTTTTGGTAATGTGGTAAATTCCCAGAAGATTGTTGCAGTTGTAAGCCCGGATGCAGCACCTGTGAAGCGGATGGTGCAGAGTATCAAAGGCACCCGTTCACTGATCGATGCCACACAGGGACGAAAGACAAAAGCAGTGATCATCACATCAGATGATTACCTTGTATTGTCTGCATTACAGCCGGATACCATTGCCAGAAGATTTGCAGAAGTATATGAATATGAAAGCAGGGGAGAGAACCATGAGTAAAGGGATACTTGTTGTAGTATCTGGATTTTCTGGTGCCGGGAAAGGCACTGTAATGAAACGTCTGATGGAAAAATACAACAATTATGCATTGTCTGTTTCTGTTACCACCAGATCTCCCAGACCGGGAGAGCAAGATGGAAAAGAATATTTCTTCCGTACAAGGGAAGAATTTGAGGAGCTGATCCAAAAGGATGCCCTCATTGAATATGCCCAGTATGTAAAGAATTATTACGGGACGCCCCGTGCCTATGTAGAAGAACAGCTAAATGCAGGTAAGGATGTAATCCTTGAGATCGAGATTCAGGGAGCCCGCAAAATCAAAGCAAAGAATCCGGAAGCATTGCTGATCTTTATTGCACCTCCATCTATGGCAGAGCTGAAAAACCGTCTTGTTGGCAGAGGTACAGAAACACCCCAGGTGATCGAGAGCCGTCTTCACAGGGCAGCAGAAGAATCCCAGGGTGTGGAGGAATATGATTATCTTCTTTTAAATGATGAGCTGGAAATCTGTGTGGATGAGCTTCACAGGATCATCCAAAGCGAACACAGCCGGATCAGCCGGAATCTTGGTTTTATCCAGGAACTTCGTAAGGAGGCCAGTCAGCTGGGCTGAAAAGTGCATATGATAAGATAAGATCACAGACATTTACGTATTACAGGTGTGAAAGGTTTGAACCTGTCCGGACTATGTCAGGACAGGAGAATGACTTTACAATATAAAATTATAAAAAGGAGCAGGATAGATATGATTCATCCATCTTATTCAGAATTAATCGAGGCAATCAATACAAATAACGAAGACGACGACGAGAGCATGGTTCTGAACAGCCGTTATTCTCTGGTACTTGCTACCAGTAAGCGTGCACGCCAGCTGATCGCCGGATCCAAACCACTTGTAGAAGGAGCAGCCGGAAAGAAACCTCTGGCCATTGCTATTGATGAACTTTACAAAGGAAAAGTAAAGATCCTTCCTGGCAAGCATGAGGATGAGGAAGAAGCAGCTGCAGCAGAAGAGACAGCAACAGAGACATCAAAAGAGGAGAATACTGCTTCTGCAGAGGAGTCTTTGTCAGAAGAGGCATGATTATATGAAATTATTATTTGTTTCCCTGGGATGTGACAAGAATCTGGTGGACTCAGAAGAAATGCTGGGGCTTCTTACCAGGAATGGTCATGAGATTGTTGACGATGAGACAATGGCAGATGCTATTATTGTAAATACCTGCTGCTTTATCGGAGACGCCAAAGAGGAAAGTGTGAATACGATCCTTGAAATGGCAGAATATAAGAAAGCCGGTTCCTGTAAAGTTTTGATCGTTACAGGATGTATGGCACAGCGCTATAAAGAAGAAATTATTCAGGAGATTCCAGAGGTAGACGCCGTTCTTGGTACTACTTCTTATGGGGAGATCCTGAAGGCAATGGAAGCCGCAAAAGCCGGAAAACATTTCCAGGAATTTAAAGACATTGACTATCTGCCGGAAGATCTGGGCAGGCGTGTGCTTACTACAGGTGGTCATTATGGATATCTGAAGATTGCAGAAGGCTGTGATAAGCACTGCACTTACTGCATTATCCCCAAATTGCGTGGCAGGTACCGCAGTGTTCCTATGGAACGTCTTCTTAAGCAGGCTATGGATATGGCAGAACAGGGTGTGAAGGAATTGATCCTTGTAGCCCAGGAGACTACAGTATATGGCAAGGATCTTTATGGTAAGAAATCTCTTCATATCCTTCTGAAAGAGCTTTGTAAGATTCAAGGAATCAGATGGATACGTATTCTGTATTGCTATCCGGAAGAGATTTATGATGAGTTGATCCAGGTAATGAAAGAAGAAGAAAAGATATGTAATTATCTAGATCTTCCAATCCAGCATGCCAGCGATCCGGTTCTGAAAAGAATGGGCCGCAGGACAACAAAAGCAGAATTGGTGGAAATCATAGAGAAGCTTCGCCAGGAGATTCCTGATATTATCCTTCGCACTACGCTGATCACCGGTTTCCCGGGAGAAACAGAAGAAGACCATCAGGAACTGATGGATTTTGTGGATCAGATGGAATTTGACCGTCTGGGAGTTTTTACTTACTCTCAGGAAGAAGATACACCAGCTGCTTCCATGGAGGGACAGATCCCCGAAGAATTAAAGGAAGAAAGAAAAGATCAGCTGATGGAGCTTCAGCAGGAAATATCCCTGGAAAAGGGCCGGCAGAGGGTCGGGCAGGTAGTATCTGTGATGATCGAAGGTCAGATTTCAGGAGAAAGTGCTTATATAGGCAGGACTTATGGAGATGCGCCAAAGGTAGATGGCTATATTTTTGTGCAGACAGGAGAGCTTCTGGTAACAGGAGATTTTGTGAATGTACGGATCACCGGTGCATTGGAATATGACTTGATAGGAGAATTGGAAGATGAATATACCGAATAAACTTACGGTTGCAAGAATGATCATGGTGCCGTTTTTTGTTCTGTTCAGCCTTACAGGCTGGGGAGGTGCTGCGAACCGCTATATCTGTCTTGTTATTTTTGTAGGAGCCAGCATTACGGACTGGATGGACGGTCATCTTGCAAGAAAGAATAATCTTGTTACGAATTTTGGAAAGTTTATGGATCCTCTGGCTGATAAGCTTCTGGTATGCTCTTCCCTGATCTGTATGGTGGAATTGAACCGTCTGGAGGCTTGGATTGTGATCATCATCATCGCCAGAGAATTTATTATCAGTGGGTTCCGCCTGATCGCAGCTGAGAACGGAGTAGTGATCGCAGCCAATTACTGGGGCAAATTCAAGACAACCGCTCAGATGATCATGATCATTTTGCTGATCCTGAACTTTGATGGCATCTTTCACATCCTTGCCCGTGGTTTTGTATGGATCTCACTGGCATTGACGATTATCTCACTGTTGACTTACATTATGGAGAATAAGAACGTATTATCCATGCAGGAATAATAACTGCGAAAGGAAAAAATATGATTGCAGAGATTGTAACGGTAGGAACCGAGATATTGCTTGGTAATATTGTGAATACCAACAGTGCATATCTGGCAGTGGAATGTGCGAACCTTGGTCTGACTGTATATTATCAGAGTGTGGTAGGAGATAATGAAGAACGGATGAAGGCAGTGATCCGTACGGCACTGGACCGGTCTGATGTTGTGATCCTTACCGGTGGTCTTGGACCTACAGAGGATGACCTTACCAAAGAGGTAACAGCTGAAGTGATGGGGATGCCTCTTGTTGAGGATGCACATTCCAAGGAGCGCATCGAGCGCTATATGAAAGAATATAAGAAAAATAATTCCCAGCGCCGCATCACATCGAATAACTATAAGCAGGCACTCATTCCAGAGGGGGCACTTGTACTGGATAATCACAATGGGACAGCTCCTGGGCTGATCCTTGAGAAGGATGGGAAGATTGCCATTTTGCTTCCCGGACCTCCGGTAGAATTAAAGCCTATGTTTACAGAGGAGGTTTATCCTTATCTCCGCAAAAAACAGCCGGAAATCATTTACTCCCAGGTAGTGAAGATCTGCGGGATTGGCGAGAGCCAGGTGGCAGAGGATATTCAGGATATGATCCAGGCACAGACCAATCCTACCATTGCACCTTATGCAAAAATAGGTGAAGTACATTTGCGGATCACTGCAAAGGCGTCTGACGAGAAGGAAGGCAAAAAGCTGATCAAGCCTGTGGTAAGGGAACTGAAACGCAGGTTTGGCAGGAATATATTTGCAACTGAGGCAGAGAAAACACTGGAAGAAGCGGTGGTAGATATGCTTCGTGACCAGCAGCTCACACTTGCATTGGC
Source organism: Blautia ammoniilytica (assembly GCF_025566965.1). Classification (NCBI taxonomy): domain Bacteria; kingdom Bacillati; phylum Bacillota; class Clostridia; order Lachnospirales; family Lachnospiraceae; genus Blautia; species Blautia ammoniilytica. The sequence goes on from NZ_JAOQJL010000002.1 coordinate 126,827, forward strand.
TGAGTCCTGCACAGGTGGAGAGATTGCAGCCAGGATCGTGAATGTGCCAGGTGCATCCCAGGTATTTACCCATGGTTTTGTCACATACAGTAATCGTGCCAAGAGAAAATGCCTTGGCGTAAAGAAAGCCACACTGAAGCTGGAAGGTGCTGTTTCAGCCAAATGTGCAAAGGAAATGGCAAAGGGAGGATGTAATGCGGCAGAGGCTGACATCTGCCTTTCTATTACAGGGCTGGCAGGCCCTGACGGAGGCACAAAGGAAACACCTGTGGGCACTGTATTTATGGGCTGTTGTTATAATGGCAAGGTTGTTACACGGGAGTTCCATTTCACAGGGAACCGCACCAAGATCCGACAGCAGGCAACTGCACATGCTCTTGCTTTTTTACGTGAATGCATGATGGAAGGTATTTCAAAATCTGAGTAAAATGATTCAGCCATGAACATCAGGAATTGGTTCATGGCTGTTTTTATATTCATTTTATCATTTTCATAAGTTGTATTACCTGATCCAGTTTCCGGGTTTCTTCCGGGCTTTTTCCAATTTTTAGTACCTGTATGATGGTATCAATCTCATTATCTGAAAAATTCATACCTGCCTGCTTTCCCCGGGCAGCTGCACTCATGATGTAAGGCAGCATCTGGGAAGGGCTTTTCCCTGCTCCCTGCATGGCCAGTTGGGAAAGCATATCTAATTTCCCGCGGTCTAATTGTGACAGTTTAGGGTTGTCTTTCCAGTTTTGATCCATTTAAAACCTCCTTAAATAGGGGCAGATCTGCCCCATGATCTTTACTAATTTATGATTTTATTATTAAAATATGACAGGACAGCGGCCTGTGACATAAACTGATAGAAAGAATGAAAGCAGGAGATCGATATGGAAAAGAAAGAGAATGGCAGGCAGCGAATTATTTTTGATGGAACTGCCTTTTATGAAATAGATCTGGAATGTGTGGAACAAAAAAGAAAGGATCAGGAGAAACGGGAAAAAGAGAGAAACCGACAGACAAAAGGGGCGCATTAAGCGCCCCAAGGACAGGAATGATCAGCATCCACATCCGCATCCGCCATAGCCTGACAGGAGCAAAAGTACAATGATCAGCCAGCTGCAGTCATTACTGCCGCAGCCATTGCAGTTGTTTCCATAACCATTGCATCCGCTAAGGCAAAGTATGATGATGAGCCAGAGTATGCAATTACAGTTTCCGTTGTTCAGGTTGTTGAAGCCCAGGCATCCATTGTTGCCGCATCCATTGTTGCCACATCCATTGCTGTTGCATCCGCATCCGTTGTCACATCCACATCCGCATCCGGATCTTTCCTCAGAACATCCACAGTTGGTAGCTGCTAAATCACTCATGTTAAAATCCTCCAGAAATTGTTTACACTTCATCTTATGAACAGGACAAGATTTGTGTGAATCATAATTACACCTGTGCACAGCAACATAATTACAATGAATTGACAGATTTATTATATTAGGATATAATGAAAGAAATTTAATAACTTTGTAATCTTTGAAATGAAATCGACATAATTTGACAAACGGAGAGATGGATATGAGTGAAAAAGCAAAAAAATCTTCCAGGAATCATTTTTTACTGGTGCTGTTAGCGGTATTTGCTGCAGTACTCACATTACAAATGGGAGCAGGGGAAGTGAAGGCTGCTGCCAAGGGATTTCGTACAGTAAAAGGGAAAACATACTACATAGATGACAGCGGCAAGAAGCATAAAGGCTGGCTGAACCTGAACGGAAAAAAATATTATTTCAATAAGAAAACAGGGGTACAGGTAAAGGGCTGGCAGTTAGACAGTAAGGGCCGGAAAGTACGGTATTTTTCCATGGGCAAAGGGATCATGGCCACCGGCTTTGTAAAGGACAAGTCTGGGATCACACGTTATTTTTCCCCTGCAAACGGACGTATGGTTACTGGATGGATGAAAGATGCCAATGGATACCGGTATTATTTTAAAAAGAACACAGGTGCCATGCTGAAGGGATGGGTAACTGTTTCCGGCAGGAAGCGGTACTTTTCCGGTTCCGGCCGTATGGCTACAGGCTGGGTAGTGAATTCCAAACAGCATGCCCGGTATTTCAGCCCAAAGAGCGGTTTTATGTATACCGGTCTTCAGAAGGTAGATGGAGCATATTACTATTTTGTAAAATCAACAGGCTTCCGTTACCAGAAGGGCTTTTACACCATTTCAAAGAAGAAATATTATTTTAATCCAACGGATGGACGTGCACAGACCGGTTGGCTTACATTAAATGGCAAAACATATTATTTTAATTCCAAAGGGGTTATGTATACCAATACAACAGCAGTGATCGACGGTATATCTTATAAGTTCAGCTCCAGCGGCGTTGCTTCTCAGGTTGCTGCTCCAAATGTGGTTGCCAATGATAAGACCATGATTGTCTATGATGAGAAAAATGCCAGAAATTATACAGTAATGAAGGAATACTTAAGCCATCCGGGTGTTGCTAACGGAGAAAAGTCTGATCTGGATCTGTTGGCAGCTTTCTGCGAGTCTGAGGCTGGCAATCAGGGGCTGGTAGGTATGGAAGCTGTAGTACTTACCGTGCTGAACCGTACCATTAAGGCAGACAGGGAGTTTCCATCCAGTGTACGTTATGTGCTGTACCATGGCACCACATTCCCACAGTATTCAGTTGTGACAAATGGAGTACTTCTGAAACGTCTGAATGGGCAGTTTGATAACAGGGAGCTTGCTTATCAGGCAGCCAGTGAAGCGATGAAGATTTTTAATGATTATGTGACAAATGGGACTAAGAGGACGCTGAAAGGCATTGATACAAAAGACTTCAATTACATGTATTTTATGACGATCAGTGCATACTGGAAACAGCCACTTAATTTCAGTAAAGTGAAATCCTGTCAATATAAGGATCATATGTTTTTTGTTGACTGGGTATAAAGGAGGCTGGGATGAACCATTCATACCTTACATCGATTTTGATGGCAGCAGGATTTATCCTGCTGTTTGTCATATGGATACTGCATGAAAACAGGAAAAACCAAAAACAGCTTCTTCAAAAGATCAGAAACGCGTACGGAAAGCCGTCGCAGCGTAGATATGAGCCAGGGGATCTGGATAAGATCTCTCATTACTACAAACGGATAAAAGAAGATAGATTTTATATTGATGACATTACCTGGAATGACCTGGATCTGGACAGTATGTATATGATGGTGAATCAGACCATTTCCTCACCAGGAGAGGATGTGCTTTATTCCATGATGAGGCTTCCCGTGTTTTCAAAAGAAGAAGCAGATAAAAGAGAAGATCTGATTCAGTTCTTTGCTGCTTCCCAGCAAAAAAGAGAAAGGCTTTTACAGTCTTTGGCCAAAATCAGCAAAAATGGCGCAGGCTCTCTCTCGGATACAGTACTGGCCTTAAAGGATGCGCCAAGAGTGCATACAGGGATTCATGCGGTCCTTCTTCTGGTACTTCTGGCCAGCCTGGTGATCCTTCCTTTTTCGCCGGTTTATGGATTTTTCTTTTTGCTGATTATCATGATCACCAATGTGGTGGTGTATTATGCCGGCAGGGACAGGAAGCTGATCGAAGCCTACCTTATCTGTTTTTCCCAGCTGATACGTATGCTTTCAGCTGCAGATGAATTGGAATCAGTGGATTGGCCGGAAATCAAGGAGCAGATGGATGGTATCAGGGAGGGCAGGAAGGCCTTTCACAAAATTCGGAAAAGATCTGTTTTTATCACTGGCAGTAATGGGGCTGGGGATGGCCTTCAGGTAGTAATGGACTATGTGCGTATGCTGACCCATGTAGATATTCTTGTATATAACAGCCTGCTGGATCAGGTTCAGGGAAAGACCGGGCAGATCCTGCAGATGATCCAATGCATCGGGGAACTGGATGCTGCTATTTCTATAGCATCCTTTCGTGAAATGCTGTCTTACTGGTGCAGGCCGGAATTTCTGCCTTATACTACAGCACAGCCTGTTTCCCTGGAAGCGGCTGATCTGTATCATCCCCTTCTTACAGAAGCAGTTGCAAACAGTATCCAGGCTAAGGGCGGCACACTTGTGACAGGCTCCAATGCTTCCGGAAAGTCTACATTCCTTAAAAATGTGGCTTTAAACAGTATTCTGGCGCAGACCTTACTTACCTGTACCTGCAGCTGTTACAAGGCTCCTTTTTTGAAGGTTATGACTTCCATGGCTCTTAGGGATGATTTGTCCGGCGGCGAAAGTTATTTTATTGTAGAGATCAAATCCCTGAAAAGGATTCTGGATGAAGGTAAAAAAGAAGTTCCTCTATTGTGCATCATTGATGAGGTCCTTCGAGGAACCAATACGATTGAAAGAATTGCTGCATCCTCTCAGATCCTGAATGCTCTTGACAAAAAATGGATCCTGCCTTTTGCAGCCACTCATGATATTGAGCTTTCTTATATTCTGAATGGTGTTTATGAGAATTACCATTTTCAGGAAGAGGTACGTGAGCATGAAGTGGTGTTTGATTATATCCTGAGAAAAGGACGGGCAACCACCAGAAATGCGATACGTCTTCTGGATATGCTGGGATACGATCCGAAGATCGTAAAAGCAGCAGGAATGGCGGCAGAGAATTTTGAAAGAACCGGTGTATGGAGAACAATAAACTGATTTTGTATAATTTTGGTATGGTGCAGATTTCTTTTAAAACGGTGACTGCATTGCATTAAGTTGTAAAAGCACTCTGGAAAAGCCTTGACTTTTTTGGGGCATCTTTGTATACTTGCAAATATATCAGAAAAAGACTTGGATGGGAAAGAGTAGCATAAGGATAAGCCTACAGAGAGCAGCCGGAGGGTGAGAGGCGCAGGTGGAAATTATGTGAATACCTCCCGGAGTTCCGCACCCAACAGATGATCTGTCTTAGTAGGCTGCGGCGGTGTGGCGTCCGTTACAAGGCTGAAGTGATTTGCTATAAGAGCCAGTCACTTGCGGAGGCAGAGAATGTGAGTTCTCAGCAAATTTAGGTGGTATCACGGGATCCCGGTTCTCGTCCTAAAAGGACAAGGAGCCGGGACTTTTTTATTAACAGGAGGAAAGAAAGATGACAGTTTGGGAAGAACTGAAAGCGAGAGGTCTGATCGCGCAGGTGACAGACGAGGACGAGATCAAGGAATTGGTAAATAATGGTAAGGCTACATTTTATATTGGCTTTGACCCCACAGCAGACAGTCTTCATGTAGGACATTTTATGGCACTTTGCCTGATGAAACGTCTTCAGATGGCAGGCAACCGTCCTATCGCACTGTTAGGCGGCGGTACAGGTATGATCGGAGATCCTTCCGGCAGAACAGATATGCGTCAGATGATGACTAAGGAAACCATTCAGCATAACATTGACTGTTTCAAGAAGCAGATGGAACGCTTTATTGATTTTTCAGATGGCAAGGCTATGATGGTGAATAATGCAGACTGGCTGATGAACCTGAATTACGTAGAGCTTTTAAGAGAGGTTGGCCCTCATTTCTCAGTCAACAGAATGCTGACAGCTGAGTGTTACAAGCAGCGTATGGAAAGAGGCTTAAGCTTCCTTGAATTTAACTACATGATCATGCAGAGCTATGACTTCTACATGCTGTTCCAGAAATACGGCTGCAATATGCAGTTCGGCGGCGATGACCAGTGGAGCAACATGCTGGGCGGTACAGAGCTGATCCGCAGAAAGCTGGGCAAAGATGCTTATGCAATGACCATCACTCTTCTGCTTAATTCAGAGGGCAAGAAGATGGGCAAAACCCAGTCCGGAGCTGTATGGCTGGATCCTAATAAAACCTCTCCATTTGATTTCTACCAGTACTGGCGTAATGTAGATGATGCAGATGTGATCAAATGCATGAAGCTTCTTACCTTCCTTCCTTTGGAGGAGATCCAGGAGATGGAGAAATGGGAAGGAAGCCAGCTGAACAAAGCCAAAGATATCCTGGCATATCAGCTGACAGAACTTGTTCACGGAGAAGAAGAGGCAAAGAAGGCCCAGGCCGGTGCACAGGCACTGTTCGGCGGCAGTGCAGATACAGCCCATATGCCATGTACAGAGCTTGAGGAAAGTGATTTTGCAGAGGATGGGACCATTGATCTGATCACTCTTCTTGTAAAATCAGGTCTTGTTCCTACCCGTTCCGAAGGCAGAAGAGCCATTGAGCAGGGGGGAGTTTCTATTGACGGAGAGAAGAATACTGACATCCGACATGCCATGAAAAAAGAAGACTTCCAGGGTGAAGGTGTGATCCTGAAGCGTGGAAAGAAAAAATTCAATAAAGTTTGCTTAAAATAATAAGATATGCTAAGATAAAAAACAGTGCTTCCGCAGCTGCAAACAAGCGGCTGTGGACATTTTGAACGATGTAGGAGGAAATAGAAATGAAGAAATACGGAGTGAACGAACTTCGAAAGATGTTTCTGGATTTCATGGAAAGCAAGGGACACCTTGTAATGAAAAGCTTTCCCCTGGTTCCTCAGGGAGACAAAAGTGTTCTTCTGATCAATGCAGGTATGACACCTTTAAAACCATACTTTACAGGAGCTGAGAAGCCGCCTCGTACAAGGGTAAGTACCTGTCAGAAGTGCATCCGTACAGGTGATATTGAGAACGTAGGAAAGACTGCCCGTCATGGTACATTTTTTGAGATGCTTGGTAATTTTTCCTTTGGCGATTACTTTAAGAGAGAGGCACTGAACTGGTCCTGGGAGTTCCTTACACAGGTAGTAGGACTGGATCCGGACAGACTGTACCCTTCTGTATATGTGGATGATGATGAAGCTTTCCAGATCTGGAATAAAGAGATCGGCATCCCGGCAGAGCGTATTTTCAAATTCGGCAAAGAAGACAACTTCTGGGAGCATGGAGCAGGTCCTTGCGGTCCATGTTCAGAGATCTATTATGATCGTGGTGAGAAGTATGGCTGCGGTAAGCCAGGCTGTACAGTTGGCTGTGATTGTGACCGCTATATGGAAGTCTGGAACGATGTTTTTACACAGTTTGAGAATGACGGAAATGGCAATTATACAGAACTGAAACAGAAGAATATTGATACAGGTATGGGGCTTGAGCGTCTGGCTGTAGTTGTACAGGATGTGGATTCCATTTTTGATGTGGATACCATCTGCTCCCTGCGTAATCTTGTAAGCAAGATTTCAGGCAAAGAGTACGGCGTGAAGCATGAGTATGATGTTTCTATCCGTCTGATCACAGACCATATCCGTTCTGCTACATTTATGATTTCTGATGGTATTATGCCTACCAATGAAGGAAGAGGTTATGTACTTCGCCGTCTGATCCGCCGTGCAGCCCGTCATGGACGCCTTCTTGGTATTGAGGGAGCATTCCTTTCCAAGCTAAGTGAGGAAGTGATCAATGGTTCCAAGGACGGATATCCGGAGCTGGAAGAAAAGAAGGATTTCATCTTCAGGGTACTTACTAATGAAGAGAATCAGTTCAATAAGACCATTGACCAGGGTCTGCGTATCCTTGGCGACATGGAAGAGGATATGAATCAGTCAGGGGAGAAGACACTTTCCGGTGCCAATGCATTCAAGCTGTATGATACTTATGGATTCCCTCTTGATCTTACAAAAGAGATCCTGGAGGAAAAGGGATACCAGGTAGACGAGGATGGCTTTAAGGTTGCTATGGATGAGCAGAGGAAAAAAGCTCGTGATGCCCGTGAAGTAACAAACTACATGGGCGCAGATGCTACAGTATATGACCAGATCGATACCTCTGTTACTACTGAGTTTGTAGGCTATGATCATCTGACTTTTGATTCCAAGGTGACCGTTCTTACTACAGAGACAGAAGTAGTATCTTCCCTTATGGAAGGACAGAAGGGTACTGTATTTGTAGAGCAGACACCATTTTATGCAACTATGGGCGGTCAGGTTGGCGACACTGGTGTGATCCAGACTGCAAATGGCAGATTTGTTGTAGAAGATACCATTAAGCTTCGTGGCGGCAAGTTTGGCCATGTTGGTTACATGGAGTCTGGCATGATCTCAGAGGGAGAGACCGTTTCTCTGATCGTGGACAGCCAGGCAAGAAAAGATACAGAGAAGAACCACAGTGCTACACATCTGCTTCAGAAGGCATTAAAGGTTGTACTTGGTGCACATGTAGAGCAGAAGGGTTCCCTTGTAACACCAGACAGACTGCGTTTTGACTTTGCTCATTTCCAGGCAATGACCAGTGAAGAGCTGTCAAAGGTAGAGGATCTTGTAAATGAAAAGATCCAGGCATCCCTTCCTGTTAATACAAATGTGATGGATATTGAGGAAGCAAAGAAATCCGGAGCTATGGCATTGTTCGGAGAGAAATACACCCAGAAGGTACGTGTGGTTTCCATGGGGGACTTCTCCAAGGAACTTTGCGGTGGTACCCATGTAGCAAATACAGGGGAGATCATGCTGTTCAAGATTGTTTCCGAAGCAGGTATTGCAGCTGGTGTACGCCGTATTGAGGCTCTTACAGGCAAAGGTGTTATCGAATATTACAAGAAACAGGAAGAAATGCTTCAGGAAGCTGCCAAAGCATTAAAGGCAAATCCATCTCAGGTAGTGGAGAAAATCCAGCATCTGCAAAGTGAATTAAAGGCAGTATCTTCCGAGAACGAATCCCTTAAGAGTAAGCTGGCACAGGGAGCACTTGGGGACGTTATGGATCAGGTTGTGGAAGTGAAGGGCATTCGTCTTCTTGCTGCAAAGGTAGAGGGCGTTGATATGAACGGACTTCGTGACCTGGGCGATCAGCTGAAGGAAAAACTGGGCGAAGGCGTAGTTGTCCTTGCAGCAGTGAATGATGGTAAGGTAAATGTACTTGCCATGGCTACGGATGCTGCCCAGAAGGCAGGAGCACATGCAGGTAATCTTGTAAAAGCTGTGGCTGCTATTGTTGGCGGCGGCGGTGGCGGACGTCCGAATATGGCCCAGGCCGGCGGACGTAATCCTGAAAAAGCAGATGAGGCTATTGCAGCAGCTGCTGGTATTCTGGAAGGACAGCTGAAATAATCCGTCTTTTGGAAAAAGATTCAGACCCGGCAGGAATATGCAAAAAGATTTTGCAAAAAAAGCCAAAAGTTGTTGACGAACCAGCAGGGTATGATATATAATAATGTTCGTGCAAGAAAAATACCCATACAGTTGTATTTCAGCACAATCTACAACTGGAGGGAGGTTAGGTGTGGGTCTATGTCAAACGTAATCGTCAAAGAGAACGAGACTTTAGATAGCGCTCTTCGCAGATTTAAGAGAAGCTGTGCGAAAGCGGGTATCCAGCAGGAAATCCGTAAGAGAGAGCATTACGAGAAGCCAAGCGTTCGTCGTAAGAAAAAATCTGAAGCCGCAAGAAAACGTAAATATAATTAATTGTGCGCAAGAAATCCCTGACTGATACGGTCAGGGATTTTTATCTAAACGGATATACTTTTAAACGGATATACTTTTAAACGGATATACTTTCTGACGGTGGCATCACTATGTATGATAGGGAAACAGTTGGAAAGCTGGCGGGAAAGGACAGGAGATTATGATCATACTGAAGAAAATCGCAAAACTTATTTTTAATCGATTGTTTTATGTGGTGTTTGCTATGGCTGTACAGCTGGGGTGGCTCCTGCTTCTGTTCTTAAAAGCTGCCAGCTATTCCAGATATATTTCAGTAGGACTTACTATTTTAAGCATTCTTGTTGTGCTGTGGATCGTAAACAGAGAGATCAATCCTTCTTACAAGCTGGCCTGGGCAATGCTGATCCTCAGTCTTCCTATTTTCGGACTGGTACTTTATCTTGTGTTTGGACAGTCCAGGATCGCCAGGACTATGCAGATGCAGTTTAATGAAATGCTTGTACAGACCAGTGATTATTTGAAAGATGATTCAGACACCAGAGAGAAGCTGGAGGCAGCAGATCGCTCAGCCTGTATACAATCGGATTACATTTTTCGTTCTTCCGGATATCCGGTACATGAGAATACTACAGCTGAGTATTTTCAAGTGGGTGACGATATGTTTCCTGTACTTATCAAAGAACTGAATCAGGCAAAGCACTATATTTTTATTGAATACTTTATTATCCATGATGGAGTAATGTGGCGGACCATTCTGGATATCCTGGAGAAAAAGGTTAAGGAAGGGGTAGATGTACGGCTGATCTATGATGATATGGGATGCCTTACAACGCTTCCTCACAAATATTATCTTCAGCTCCGTGAAAAAGGGATCAAGTGTGAGGTATTTAATACCTTCCGCCCCATTTTGAATATTGTCCTGAACAATCGTGACCACCGAAAGTTCTGTATCATTGACGGATATGTAGGATTTACAGGCGGGATCAATCTTGCAGACGAGTATATTAACCAGAAGGAAAGGTTCGGACATTGGAAGGATACTGCAGTTATGCTGAAAGGCGAGGCTGTCTGGAATATGACAGCCATGTTCCTTCATATGTGGAAGGTAGTGACAAGATCCAGAGATTATGCCGAATTTGACCATTACCTGCCTCATACATGGCACAAGGATCAGTTTGAAAGTGACGGCTTTGTTCAGCCATTCTGTGATACGCCGCTGGATGGAGAGACGGTTGGTGAGAATGTATATCTGAATATCATCAACAGAGCCAAACATTATGTATATATCTGCACCCCCTATCTGATCATTGATAATGAGATGATGACTGCTCTTTGTCTTGCTGCCAAAAGTGGTATTGATGTAAGGATTATGACACCGGGTATCCCGGATAAGAAGATGGTCTTCCTGCTGACACAGTCCTACTATAAGCAGCTGCTGGAGGCAGGGGTGAAGATTTATGAGTACCAGCCAGGCTTTCTTCACGCCAAGTCCTTTGTGTGTGATGATGAACTGGGAGTTGTTGGTACCATCAACCTGGATTACCGCAGCCTGTATCTTCATTTTGAAGATGGAGTATGGATCTGTCGTAATAAGGTAGTTATGGATATTAAAGAGGACTTTGTGGAGACGTTGCATTATTGTTCACCTGTGACTTTAGAATTTTGCAAGAACCGAAATATTTTTGTGAGGATCATGCAGAATATCTTAAGGCTTTTTGCGCCCATGTTGTAATATGCGAATGAAATCCCTGTGGATTCCTGTTGGTAATATTTGCCAATAAGGATCTACAGGGATTTTTCTGCAATAAATGATGCCAAATCTAAACAAGGAATGTGAAAATTGTTATGAATCCATGAAAAGTTATATAGAGCAGATAAAGGAAGAAAAGTATAATATCATTTATAGTGGCATTGCAAGCTGCTCGACTTGAAAAGGCACACAATGAGGGAGGCAAACATGTTGAGAAGAAAATTATGGAACAAAATGATAGCCTTAGGGCTTTGCATTTCCATGGCAGTGGGCGGAAATGCAGCAGGCTTTTTGACAGAAAGCATGGCATATGGATCTGAATTTTCTGATGGAGAAGAACAGAACCAGAAAGGATCAGGGGAAGCGGATCCATCACCGGCAGAAGAACCTGAAGAAATTGATATATCTGATGAAGAAGGACCTGAAGACATAAATGAGCCTGAAGAAGCTGATCTTTCCAGCCAGATTCAGGAGGCAGAAGATGCACCTGAGGACGTACAGGAAATCATGGATGTGCCCCAGGAGGAAGAGAGCACAGACCAGGATGAACAGGAATATACAGAAGCAGAGGAATTTCTGGATGATCCGGATCTGCTTGAAACCTCCAATCAGCCTGTAGATGGGATAGAGGATATAATTGATGTGAATAACCCGGAGTGTGGGATTATTTATGATATTGATACAACAGGTATGACATTGGATGAAACATACAATGACATTTTCTTAGATGGAAACTATAGATATATGTCTTCTATGTATTACAATGGCACATGGTATCAAGGAAATCATGGGTATCTTTTATATGGCTGGAATGATATAGAAAAGAAGTATGAATTTTTAGTTGCAAATAATATTAGTCAGAGTACAATCAGACTTTTGAAACAACTGGAACAATATGGAGATGCAGATAAATACAGCAAGTATCGTATGATAATAATGCCATTTTATTACAATTCCTATCAGAAGAAATATATTCCTGCAAGCATACTTATAAAATATAAAGCCAGATGGATAGATAATATGAATTATTCGGTAATTGATAATATGGTTTTTTATGAAAAGAAACAAGTATCAGATGCAGGCAATGGCAGCCCCATGCCAACGATGCCTGACACTTGGGAGACAAATTATTCTGCGCCTGAAGATTCTGTGAGATTAACCGATTCTGATTTACGTGTTGTTACACAAATTCAGAATATTCAATCACGTAAGGCGGTTTCTTATAAAGAAAGTGGACTTCCAGATGGAAGTGTAATGATTACAAATACCGGTGAAAAGGATGTGATAATTAAGGCGGAAGTAGAACTTACAGGGAAAACTGAATTTGTTGACAATAATGGGGACTGTAAAATATTCAATAAATCATCGGAGGTACGTTCTTGTGGCTTGAAAGGCGCATTATATGAGAAAAATGAACAGGGAAACTGGAAAGAAATAGAGAACAGCAGGTCTTCTATTTCTTTGGGAAGTAATGAAAGAACATTAAAACCTGGTGACGCTTATGTTGTGTATGCGCCGGTCTCAGTTCTTTATAATTACCAGGTATGGATAAAACCTCAGGTTCAGGAAGAGGAACTGTCTATAGAGTATAAAGAACTGACAGAAGGGAATGTGTGGAAACAGTCAGGAGAAAAGTGGACCGCTGTACTGTCCTCAGATAATGAACTGGAAGAATCACCAATACTTGGTATTCAAGCAGAAGAAGCTTCGCTTCCTACATATAAAGAGAATGGGCTGCCTAACTATGCGCTTCTTGTACGCGGCGATCCAAATACCGGAACAGTTACCGGATACGATGGGGTTGAAAGATATCCAGGGTATTTTATAAGGGTGAATCCCTGCTGGGACAAAAATCATAATAATCAGCCAAACACTTACCAGAACTCTGCACTTCGAGCTGTGTGTATTTATTATAAACTGAATCAGGAAACCGGAAAGTATGAACTGGAAGAAGAATACAAGAGACCAGGAAAACATGGATCTTATACTACTAATGCAATAGAAACATATACAGATACTTCCGATTATGTTCATTGTTTTTATGTAGATCCGGAGCCTGATGAAGTAGCGGCAGTAATTCCTTTGGATTGTACAGCGCCTGTTGAATTTAGATATTCTTCCAATAAGCTAGCAGATTATTTAAAGAAATGCAGCCGTAATTACTGTTTTCAGTATCAGGTATTCCTGAACAGTACTCAGGATTGGAAGATAACAGGAGTAACATCCCTGGACGGAGAAAGTACCCCATATTACAGTGAAGACATGGTAAAAGGAAGCTGGCTGACCTATGGACATGATCCGGCAGATCATAAAGGTACTGCAGGGGCAGATCTTATGGTTTCCGTAGAAGAGCAGACAGATGGAACTGTTCTGGAGTATGGGGCAGATGGTCTCCCAAATATCGGACTTCGATTAGAGGTGGGCGATATTCCGGACACCGGTTTGGACGGACTGTTGAAGGTAAATATCTCAGTGCCTGAAGCATACAAAAATGGCGAAGCCGGAATGGGATACAGTACAAATGAACTGTACAGGAGTTCTGATACGTATGAATGGCGATACCAGATCACCGGCAGGGGCGGAACCAGGATGCTGGCAGCACAATACAGGCTGGGAGATGAGGGAATCTATGAAGAGAAAGAATATCAGATCCTGAATGTTTCCTCTGAAAAGAAAACCGGTTTTGATCTTTCAGATTTGAATCTTCAAAAAGGAGATATTATCTGTATCCTGCCTTACAGCCCGGAGTATACGGGAAGTTATGTTGTAAGAGAGAACTCAAGCTATGATAGAAGAAATGTTTATTCTAACGGATATTATAGATGGGGTGGTTTGGTTCTTTCCGAGGCGCAGTATGGAAGCAGTCAGAAGATCAGATATTTTAATTTTGATTATAATGTAGAATTGTCTGGAAATGAAGAGAACCTTATGCTTACAGGGCAGGATGATACACAGATCCAGAAGGAAGGCCAGGCTTTTTATGGCATCAAGTCAGTCAGTGATGATGGACTGAGTCTTCAGAAAGCAGAATTGTCTGTAAAGGAAGATACGAGGGAGGATAAGTGTGGGATCGGAGAAAACGGACTTCCTAATTATGGGATCATTGTCCTGCCTGGGGTTAGAGAAGAGGAATTGCTGCTTTCTTCAGATCAGCCTGGATCAGGAGAATATGATTATTATATAAAAGAGTATTATAAAAAGGGAGAGGATGGGATTTATACTCCTTATTCTGATACAGTAACTGTATATCAGGCGAAAAAATCAGGGGACAGGATCAAGAAGGTTAATGAAGAAACAGATCCTTCTATCGTGGCGGTTATAAGACCAATCCTTCCATCGGCTGCTTTAAAAAACAAATCGTTTACATCGGATTATTACGATGGTGCATCTTATCGGGAGTTTCAGCAATCTGATGGACCATTTGAAAAAACAGACAGCAGTGGTAAAATCCTGTATCCTCAGAATGGTACGGTAAAATACCGGTTCTGGAAATATAAAATGGATTGGGATTCCGGTTATGCATACAGTTATTATTATCTTGGATCTATAAAAAGATGGAAGAATCAGAACTGGGAGAGCACAGAGCCTGTTACATACAGTACAAGCCGTACTCCTTATGGCATTTCAGGAACTCTTGATCTTAGGGATCAGAAAGAAAGAAATCATGTGCTTCAGGCAACTGATTGGGGATCATCATACCTTTACTGCACAGATTTAAGTGAAAACGGCCTTCCCTATGAAGGTCTTGTGATCCAGAATAAAAATGTAGGTGGAACCTCTGATGAGATGGCAGAGATCAATGTTCGCCTGGATATGTCAGAACAGGGAACCGGAGGCGAATACTCCCTTGGCCGTATGCATTTCTGGGCCTGGTTGTATCAGAAGGACGAAAATGGAGTATGGCATAAGGCTGATAATAAAAATGACTATGGCGACTGGATCAACCTGGGAGTTCCGGGCAAAGGCTGGGCTTATTGGGAATCAGGGGATCTGGATGCTGACTATGGCTATACAGTACACGCTCATTTGAAAGATAATGAAGCCATTGTGATCCTGCCTCAGTATCGTCTGTGTGATTTTTCATATACTGTGTCTTTGAATAACAGTAAAGATTTTGATATAATCACGGAGAAATGCCAGCTACCTGCAGATGTACAGTTGTCCGGCAGACAGACCTATAAAGGCACAGTTTTCCAGTGGCCGAATCAGGATAATCCGGCTACCCATCTGGTATTGGCAACTTCACCTAAGAATACAGCTTCCGGTGAAAACGATACAGCTTCCAGACTGACAGACGTAAGATCTTTGCCTGTTACATTGTTTGATTATGATTTCGGAAACTGGGATGGCTTTGAACTGGCAAAGCAGAGTGCACAGTACAGGTTCCGGTACGATCCGGTAAATGTAAAAAATACACCTGTGAATTCTTTTTACAATACTGTTTTCCCGGGGATTGTGAAGAACCAGCTGGGAGAGGATGGGCTTCCGGTGCTTAATTACACCACACCGTTTTCACTGTTTGACCAGACTCAGGCGGCAACTCCGGTAAATGGGGGTACAAAAACAGTTTACTCAAATGTTGGATTTGATTTTGTATATGATCCGGCTTCCAATGAATACAGTTATCAAAGCAGTCTGAACCATGCAGGCTATGATGCTGGCACAAATAAGATCTACCAGTATGACAAGGCTCTTGGTATTGACGGATGGGGTAGTAAAGGAGCTGGTTTCCTGCCGTTTAACAGTTTTCAGGATGAAGGCGTATGGGGAACAGCAGATAAAGGCACGGAAGGGATCTATCTGCTGGATCAGATGAAAACCGTGGATTATCATTTTGGAATGAGCATGGAAAAGGATTTCCTGATCCCGGAAAACGGAACTGTTGCAGTTACAGATGTACAGGGAACTGTTAATGACAGGAAAGACCTGGTATTCTCCTTCAGCGGGGATGATGATGCATGGCTTTTCATTGACGGACAGCTTGTGCTTGATATGGGTGGTATCCATGAGACAGTTTCCGGAAGCATTAATTTTACAAAGGGAATCTATACTGTTACCAGCAGTGTGACCGGTGATGTACAGACCGGTTCTCTGTCTGATATTTTCGCAGGATATCCAAAGGCAATTGGGGCATTTGACGATTCAGAGTGGGCAGCAGGGACAAAGCATACCTTTGCATTCTATTACCTGGAAAGAGGCGGCACCCTGTCAGACTGTGCGATCAAATTTAACCTTCCTGTATTTAAGGAATTCTCTGTTACCAAAACAGTAGAAGGTAAAGAAACAGATCAGAAATTTGATATGGTGCTGGAACTGTTTGAGACAAATGGGGATCCATATAAAGGAAGCCTGTACCAGGTTACAGATGGAACAAAGACCAGTATCCAAACAGAAGAAGGTGCATACAGTTTTTCATTGAAGGACAAGCAGACCATTAATTTCTGCGTTCCTCAGGAGTGCATGAGTTACTCTGTGACTGAAAAGAATCCGGAAGGGTGTTCAGTAAGCTGGAAGTCCTCAGATGGCTTATCAGGCGAGGGAAGCGCTACAGATAAGGTATCCTCCACGGCAAATACAGAGATCATTAACCAGTATGTGGCACCAACGGCTACGCCTGTTCCGACTGAGAAACCAAGGCCTACAGACAAGCCGCAGCCAACACCGGACATTACGGAAACACCGCAGATCTCTGCTACACCAGAGCCTGCACCTCAGGTAACAACTCCGGCTCAGACAGTGACTCCAAAGCCGGAAAAGACACCAACAGCTACACCTGTTTCCGAAGAAAAAGAGCCAACGAATACACCGGCTCCTGGACAAGGTGGAAGTTCATATAGAGGCGGCGGTTATGGTGGATCCTCAGGCGGCAGCAGCACAGGAACTTCTTCTCCCAAAACAGGGGACACCAGTGATATGGCATTATGGCAGTGTCTGCTGCTGATGGCAATTGCTGCGATTCTTGCAACAGGCTGGAAGCTGCAAAAAAGAAAAATAAATAAATGAAACGGATAGGCAGAGCAATAAGTAAAGTATATCAGCTGGGAGTCAATCCCCCAGCTGATATAGCCTCCGGCAGGATTGCAGAGGTGCGCAGGAGAAGTATGTCATGCAATTGCATGACGCGCACCTCGCAGCAAGAATGCCGAGCATTCTTGAAGTAAAGCAAATGGGCGGAGAAATCACTGAAAAAAACAGTGATTCCTCCGTCCTTTTTCAATATCAAGGCATAAAAAGCCTTGTTTTTTTTTACAATAGAGTAAAGGGAATACAGGGGGAAGATGATTTGAATCAAAGAAAATGGAAAAGAGTCCTGGCATTATTTCTGACCATAATTCTGATGGTTTGTGGAAATGGAGTGCTTACAGCCTACGGTGAGGAAAACAAGGAGGCTGATGGTGTACAGGAAGATATACTGATCCAGGCTCCGGCAGGGATCCTGATAGAGGCAGATACAGGAACGGTGTTGTATAAAAAAAGCGAGGAAGAGAAAAGAAGCCCTGCCAGCATTACAAAGATCATGACTCTTCTGCTGATCTTTGACAGTCTGGCAGATGGGAATCTGAAGCTTACAGACACAGTGACTACCAGTGCATATGCCAAATCCATGGGTGGATCCCAGGTGTTCCTGGAAGAAGGAGAGACCCAGGATGTGGAAACAATGATCAAATGCATTGTAATTGCCTCCGGGAATGATGCAAGCGTGGCAATGGCAGAGCATATTGCTGGAAGTGAGCAGGAGTTTGTAAAAAGAATGAATCAGCGGGCAGAGCAGCTGGGAATGCAGGATACTCATTTTGAAGATTGCTGTGGACTGACCGATTCAGAGAATCATTATACTACGGCTAAGGATGTTGCCATTATGAGCAGAGAACTGATCACCAGGTATCCTAAAATTCTCACATACTCTTCTATATGGATGGAAAATATCCTGCACGTAACAAAGCAGGGCTCCAAAGAGTTTACACTGACAAATACCAATAAGCTGCTGCGAAGCTATGAGGGCTGTACAGGGCTGAAAACAGGAAGCACCGGAAAGGCAAAGTACTGCGTTTCTGCTGTTGCCAAGAAAAATGATATTACCTTGATTGCTGTTGTGATGGGGGCACCGGATTATAAGGTACGCTTCAGGGATGGAGCTGCTTTATTTAATTACGGGTTTTCAAAGTGCAGTCGGTACATAGATGATCATCCTATGAAACTTCCCAGGTTAAAGGTGGGAAATGGAAAAGAAGAATATGTGGCTCTGAAATATGAGAAAACATTTGTCTGGATCGGAACAGATGGAAAAAACATTGGAGAAGTGACACGAAAGCTTTCCCTTCCGGAACAGGTAACAGCTCCGGTAAAAAGGGGAAAGCTGGCAGGAAAAATGGAATATTATGCTGGTAAAGAACAGATTGGCAGTGTAAACATCTTGTATGATCAAAGCGTACCCAGGTCTACATGGATTTGGAGCCTTGGAAAACTTGTGCGAAAACTTGCATTTCATTAAATATTCGTAATTGTCCACTACATTCACAGTTGTGAAGGGCAAATGCTGGTTAAAAAGTCTTTGGAAAAAGGAAGGGCTGATTTTGACAAAAACAGGCAGATAGGCTTATAATAGGGAGTACTAAAATCGGAAAGAGGAAATGAATCATGAACAAGGGTAAAGGAAAAGACCACAAATTAAAATTGCTTGCAGCATATTATAAGCCGTATAAAGGCCTGTTTTTTGCCGATTTGTTTTTTGCGATCCTGGGCGCAGCCGTAACGCTTGTAATCCCTTTGCTGGTAAGGTACATTATGACCTCCATAGGTGATATGCCGGTTGCACAGGCACAGAAGACCATCTTATATATTGGCCTTGGTATGCTGGTTCTTATTCTTGTACAGCTGGGAAGCAGATATTTTATCACCTATTACGGGCATATGATGGGCGCCTATATCGAACATGATATGCGTAATGAGATCTTCAGTCACTATCAGAAGCTTTCCTTTGCATTTTATGATAATCAGAAAGTAGGCCATCTTCTTTCAAGAATCACCAGCGATCTTTTTGATATCAGTGAGCTGTTGCATCATGGACCGGAGGATATTATTATTTCCGTGATCAAATTGTTTGGCGCATTGATCATTTTGATGAATGTGAACTGGAAAATGGCACTTCTTTGTTTCCTGGTTGTTTTGGTAATGCTTATTTATGCTCTTATATATAACCGTAAAATGAAAACCGCTTTTAAAGAAAACCGTGTACGTATTGGGGATATTAACAGCCAGATCGAAGACAGCCTGGCAGGGATCAGGGTGGTAAAGTCTTTTGGAAATGAGAAACGGGAGATTGAGAAATTCAAAAAAGGAAATGAAAGATTTGTAGAGGCAAAAAGTGTATCATATCGTTATATGGCAGGATATCATGCCGGAATGGATGCATTTACTACTTTGATCACAGTTGTAGCACTGGTTTCCGGATCTATGTTTTTGGCAGGAGGAAGCATTTTGGCAGCAGACCTTGTTACCTTCCTGCTTTATATCAACAATTTTACGGAGCCGGTTACAAAGCTTGTGAATTTTACAGAACAATTCCAGAATGGATACAGTGGATATGACCGTTTCCTTGAAATGATGTCCATTGCTCCGGATATCGAAGACACACCGGATGCACAGCCCCTTGAACATGCGAAAGGGGATATAAGGTTTGAGGATGTATCCTTTCACTATGAGGATCATAAGGAGAGTGTTCTTTCTCACGTGAATCTGGAAGTGAAGCCAGGAGAGTATGTAGCATTAGTGGGTTCTTCCGGAGCAGGGAAAACCACTTTGTGCAGTCTGATCCCCAGATTTTATGATGTTTCAGGTGGTGCTATTTACCTGGATGGAAAGGATATCCGCAACATCCGTCTGAAAGATCTGAGAAATAATATTGGTATTGTACAGCAGGATGTTTATCTTTTTGCAGGAACAGTTCTGGATAATATACGATATGGAAGACCGGATGCGTCAGATGAAGAAGTGATCCGTGCTGCTAAGGCTGCCAATGCACATGATTTTATTATGGAAATGGACAATAATTATTATACAGACATAGGGCAGAGAGGAGTGAAGCTTTCCGGAGGGCAAAAGCAAAGACTGTCAATTGCCAGGGCATTTCTGAAAAATCCGCCCATTCTTATTTTTGATGAAGCGACTTCAGCTTTGGATAATGAAAGTGAGAAGGTGGTACAGGATTCGCTGGAACGGCTGGCAAAAGACAGAACTACATTTGTGATTGCACACAGGCTGTCAACGATCCGGAATGCAAGAAGGATCCTTGTGCTCACTGAGGATGGGATCGCGGAAGAAGGCACCCATAAGGAACTGATGGAAAAGAACGGTGTTTATGCAAAACTTTGCAGAGCCGGTTTATAAAGGAGGGTTGGCATATGAAAGAGATTTGTACCAAGGATGCAGTGGGTAGTGTGTTGTGTCACGATATTACGCAGATCATTAAAGATGAAAAAAAGGGAGTTCTGTTTAAAAAAGGCCATGTGATCCGGGAAGAGGATATTCCTCTTCTTCTTTCAGTGGGAAAAGAGCATTTATTTGTCTGGGAGAAAAAAGAAGGGATCCTTCACGAAAATGAGGCTGCAAAGATCCTATATCAGATATGTGCAGGAGAGCATATGCACGGAACGGAAGTAAGTGAGGGAAAGATCGAGCTGATCGCAGATATAGACGGAGTGCTGAAGATCCGAAGGGATGCACTTCTGGCAGTAAACAGCCAGGGGGAAATGATGATCGCATCAAGACATGGAGATTTTCCTGTGAAGAAAGGCGACAAGATTGCAGGGACCAGGATCATCCCTCTTGTGATCCAACAGGAAAAGATGGATAAAGCCTGTAAAGCGGCAGGAACAGATCCGATTTTTTCTATTCTTCCTTACAGAACTATGAAAGTAGGGGTTGTAACTACAGGAAGTGAAGTGAAAAAGGGGTTGATAAAGGATACCTTTACACCGGTGCTGGTAGAAAAATTAAAGGAATACTCCATGGAAGTTATAGGCCAGACTATGCCAGGAGATGATAAAGCTCAGATCACAGAGGATATCCTTCAGTTCATAAAAAACGGAGCAGATATGGTGCTTTGTAGCGGTGGGATGAGCGTAGATCCGGATGACCGTACGCCAGGCGGGATCCAAGATACAGGAGCCAGGATCGTAACTTATGGTGCACCTGTGCTTCCTGGAGCTATGCTTCTGATTTCCTATTATGAGAAAGACGGAAAATGTATTCCTGTGATCGGACTGCCAGGCTGTGTGATGTATGCAAAACGAACGGTTTTTGACCTTGTTCTTCCAAGACTGGCAGCCGGAGATGAAATCCACGAAGAGGAAGTGGCTGCATATGGCGAGGGCGGACTTTGCCTGAATTGTAAGGTCTGTACTTTTCCGACCTGTGGGTTTGGCAAATGATCCGTTTTCGCACACAGGTGTACAAGCTTACATCGTCCAAAATCCCTGAAGGGAAAAAACTGAAAGCAGCTTTTCTTACAGATCTGCATGGCAGAGAATTCGGTCCGGGAAATCAGGTGCTGTTGGAAGAAATATGCAGGCAGCAGCCGGATCTTGTTTTGTGTGCAGGAGATATGATCGTGCGTACATTACCCCATTCCATTCCGGTGGCAAGGGCGCTTCTTTTGAAGCTTTCAGAAGATTTCCCGGTTTATATGGCTCTTGGCAATCATGAATGCAGGATGAAGCTTCAGCCGGAGACTGCCCGGATCTATACGGATTATGAAGAGGAATTGGTAAAAGGCGGCATAAAGATCTTTCACAATGAAAAGAAGGATCTTAAGATAGGGGATATCCCGTTGACTATTTACGGACTGGAACTCCCTATGGAGTATTATCATAAGCCGGATTCGCCAACGCTGACCTGTGGACAAATCAAGAATTTACTGGGCTCAGGTGATCCATCCAGACTGAATATTCTTCTGGCCCACAATCCCAAATACGGAAAAGCTTATTTCTCCTGGAATGCAGATCTGACTCTTTGCGGTCATTATCATGGGGGGATTTTACGGCTGTCCAGGCATCGTGGCCTGACCAGTCCTCAGTATCTGCTGTTTCCGCCATTTTGCTGCGGGGATTTTGAAAAAGAAGGAAAATATATTCTGGTAAGTGCAGGGCTGGGGGAGCATACCATTCCTGTGCGGATCCATAATCCAAGGGAACTTCTGATCATTGAACTGGAAAGCACAGGATCTTGAAACATTTATAATATGCAAAGCCACCCTTTACAATCCCATGCAGAACATGTAAAATGAAACACCGGGAGAACGATACGAATGGCTATATCTGTAAAGTTAAATGTGTTTGAAGGACCACTAGATCTGCTCCTTCACCTGATCGATAAAAATAAAATAGACATCTATGATATTCCTATCGTGGAGATCACAGATCAGTACATGGAATATATCCATGCTATGGAAAAAGAAGATCTGGGTGTTATGAGCGAGTTTATGGTCATGGCAGCCACACTTCTGGATATTAAATGCAGGATGCTTCTTCCTAAGGAAGTCAATGAAGATGGAGAGGAAGAGGATCCAAGAGCAGAACTAGTGCAGAAGCTTCTTGAATACAAAATGTATAAATATATGTCCTATGAACTTCGTGATAAGATGGACGATGCAGAAGGGATTTATTACAAAAAACCTACGGTTCCAAAGGAAGTGCTGCAGTACAGAGAGCCTGTGGATCCGTCTGCTCTTCTTGAAGGATTGACCTTGGAAAAGCTGAATGAGATCTACAAATCCATCATACGAAAACAGGATGACAGGATCGATCCTATCCGAAGCAAGTTTGGAACTATTGAGAAGGAAGAAGTAAGTCTTTCCGACAAAATGCTTCAGATGAAGGATTTTGCAAAAAGCCACAGGAAGTTCAGCTTCAGACAGCTATTGGAAAGGCAGTGTTCCAAAGTTCAAGTGATCGTTACTTTCCTTTCTGTACTGGAGCTTATGAAGATGGGGCATATCCATGTGGTGCAGGAAGAATTATTTGACGATATTCAGATCGATGTTGTAACAGATCCTGACACATGGAAGAATTTGACTGAATTTGCGGAGGATGCATAAGCAGCTTCCGTATAAATGGAACATAGAAGAGGTTAGTAAGTGGAGATCAAGACAATGGAAGCAGCGATCGAGGCCATACTTTTCACAATGGGAGATTCTGTAGAGTTAACACAGATCGCAAAAGCAGTAGAGCAGGATAAAGAGACAACAAGAAAGGTGATCCATCATATGATGGACCGATACCAGGAAGAAGACAGGGGGATTCAGATCATTGAACTGGGAGACTCCTTTCAGATGTGCACCAAAAAAGAATATTACGGGAATTTGATCCGGATCGCCATGCAGCCTAAGAAACCATCCCTTACAGATGTAATGCTGGAAACCCTTTCCATTATTGCATATAAGCAGCCTATCACAAAGGCAGAGATCGAGAAGATCCGCGGGGTGAAAAGTGACCATGCAGTGAATAAGCTGGTGGAATATTCCCTTGTAAAGGAACTTGGGCGCCTGGATGCGCCGGGAAGACCGATTTTGTTTGGTACAACAGAAGAATTTTTGCGTACCTTTGGTGTTCAGGGACTGGAAGAACTGCCTGCTCTTGACCCTGTAAAGCTGGAAGATTTTAAGGCAGAAGCAGAAGAGGAAGTACAGCTTCGGCTGGATGTGTAAAGGGAGATGAACAAATGCCAACCACATATGCACATGATCTGTTTGGAAAAATGGTTTACAGGCAGCTGCCTGCATCTTTGCAGCAGCTGATCCGGGAAAACGGAGAATTATTCAGGATCGGTGTTCATGGGCCAGATATCCTGTTTTACTTTATGGTTACGCCGAATCCGGTGACAGCGAAAGGTGTTTCCATGCACCGGCAGAAGGCTGCCGGTTTTTTTGAGGCAGGGATGAAAAAAGTGAGAGAGACAGACAGTCATGCACTGTTTGCATATATGATGGGGTTTGGCTGCCATTATCTTTTGGATTCTGTTTGCCATCCCTATGTGAATCAGGTGGATGACTCCGGAGCTTTGCGTCACAGCACCTTGGAAACAGAATTTGACAGATATCTGATGGAAAAAACAGGTAAAAATCCCTATGCATATTACCCTTCTTGCGGGGTTGTGCCGGATATCCGCTATGCAAAGGTGATCCATCAGGCGATTCCTCAGGTAAGCAGCAGTAATATTTGCATTTCCATGAAAATGATGAAATATTTTACAAATCTTATGGTCTGTGATGACGGAGGCATGCGAAGAAAATGGATCGGGCGCATTTTAAGACTGGGCGGAAAGAATTTCCAGGAGGATATGTTGGGGCACTTTATGACTCCTGCACCTGTAAAGGAAAGTCAGATACCTGTGAGGCAGCTGGAAGAATACTTCCGTAAGGCTTTGCTTGCAGCTCCGAAAGATCTGATGGAATTATACAGCCTGGCCCTTATGCCGGGCAGTCTGTCTGAACGATGGGATAAAACATATAACGGTTAAGGTATATTCAGGACATGCCTGCATATGATTATTATAAAATCAGGTATCTGGATCCGTGTATCCGGATATCAGGCTGCGGGGTGTCAGATGAAAGGAATACTGAAAAAGACAGCAGTGTGCTGGTGTCTGCTGCTTCTTGCAACTATTTATATTCCGGCATATGGAAAAAGCCAAGTTACGGAGGTACAGATGATCCCCAATCTGGTGGATCTGGTAGAAAACAGTGAGCCAGAAGAGCCGGGGAGTCTCTATTCCCTGTCAGCAGTGCTGATGGATGGAGATTCCGGCAGGATCCTTTATCAGAAGGACGGAGAAGTACCAAGACCAAATGCAAGTACAACAAAAGTGCTTACTTGTATTCTGGCTTTGGAAAACGGATCCGGAGATGACTATGTGAGTATTTCAAAAAATGCCGCTTCCCAGCCGGAGGTGAGGCTGAACCTGCATGAAGGAGAACAGTATTACCTGGAAGACCTTTTATATTCTCTGATGCTGAAAAGCCATAATGATACAGCAGTGGCAGTTGCAGAGCATATCGGCGGCAGCGTGGAAGGCTTTGCTGACATGATGAATGCAAAGGCAAAAGAGATCGGATGCAAGGATACTTATTTTATTACACCAAATGGTCTGGATGCTTCGGATGCAGGCGGTGTACATCATACCACGGCTGAGGATCTGGCAAGGATCATGAATTATGCTATTTCCAATCCGGTATTTCTTAAAATCACCCAGACAAGGGATTATTCTTTTTCAGATTTAAGTGGCAAAAGACATTTTTCCCTGCATAATGCAAATGCATTCCTTGATATGGAAGAAGGGGTGCTTTCAGGAAAAACAGGATTTACCGGCAATGCAGGATACTGTTACGTGTGTGCTTGTGAGAACCAGGAAAGGACATTTATCATTGCCCTTCTTGGATGTGGATGGCCTGGTAATAAAAATTACAAATGGCAGGATGCAAAAAAGCTTCTGAAATACGGGGAAACCTGTTTCAGATATGAAAATTACTGGAAAGAGCTTAAGATCCCAAGGATTTCTGTTGAAAATGGAACCACAGGAGGCAGCAGGCCGGGACAAAAGGTATGGATCCAGGGAAAATTAAGGGCAAAAGAAACAGATAAAAAGAAAAAAGTACTGGTTCGTACCGATGAAAAGGTAAGCTGCAGCCTGAAGCTGGAAAAGGAACTTCAGGCTCCTGTGCAAAAGGGACAGAAGATCGGAGAAGTGCGATACATGCTTAGAGATGAACTGCTGTCTGCTTATCCGGTTGTTGCAGATAAGAATGTGGAACGGATCAGTTATTTCTGGTGTGTGGATCAGGTGTTTCACTTATTTTTTCATAGCTGAAACAAAAAAAAGAAAGAAGAAAAAGTATGGAAAGGA
The DNA here is from genome assembly GCF_025566965.1 of Blautia ammoniilytica. Taxonomy (NCBI): domain Bacteria; kingdom Bacillati; phylum Bacillota; class Clostridia; order Lachnospirales; family Lachnospiraceae; genus Blautia; species Blautia ammoniilytica. Next base: position 152,858 of record NZ_JAOQJL010000002.1, read on the forward strand.
GCTTTTGCCGAAAGATTCCCGAAAGGGAACCTTTTGCAAGGCTCTTTTTTGCTGTTTCAGTATAAAAAGACTTGAAAAAAAAGTTGAAAAATTGTACAATTACAATCGGCAGATTTTTTGGTTATACTTTTAAATTTTTATAAAACGGAGGGCAAATAAGAATGAGTAATGCAACACAAAGCTTAGCAGGCAAAAGAATTACTTCTTTGCTTGATGCAAACAGTTTTGTTGAGATCGGCCAAAGTGTGACAGCCAGAAGCACTGATTTCAACTTAGCTGAAAAAAAAGCACCTTCTGACGGAGTTATTACCGGATATGGTGTCATTGACGGGAATCTGGTTTATGTATACAGCCAGGATGTATCCGTATTAAACGGTACAGTTGGCGAGATGCATGCCAAGAAGATCACCAGACTTTATGACCTTGCCATTAAGACCGGCGCACCGGTGATCGGCCTGATCGATTGTGCAGGACTTCGTCTTCAGGAAGCTACCGATGCACTGGAGGCTTTTGGAGAGATCTACTTCAAGCAGACTCTGGCATCTGGAGTGATTCCCCAGGTTACAGGTATTTTCGGTACCTGCGGTGGAGGTATGGCTGTTGTTCCGGCACTTACTGATTTTACTTTTATAGAGAGCAAAAAAGGAAAAATGTTTGTGAATTCCCCAAATGCACTGGAAGGCAATCACATTGACAAATGTGATACATCTGATGCTGCATTCCAGAGCAGTGAGACAGGACTGATCGACGGAGTTGGCACCGAAGATGAGATCCTTGAGAAGATCCGTGAACTGATTTCCTACCTGCCGTCTAATAATGAGGATTCTGATGCATATATGGAGTGCACAGATGACCTGAACCGTGTATGTGAGGATATTGCAAACTGCACAGGAGATGCTGCTATTGCACTTTCAAGGATCGCTGACAATGAGCAGTTCTTTGAGATCAAACCAGACTTCGGCAAAGATATTGCAGCAGGATTTATCCGTCTGAACGGAGCTACTGTAGGTGCTGTTGCTAACAGAAGCGAGATCTATGATGCACAGGACAACAAGTCTGAAGAGTTAGACGGAAGCCTTTCTGCAAGAGGCGCAAGAAAAGCAGCAGATTTTGTGAAATTCTGCGATGCTTTCCAGATCCCTGTACTTACTCTTACCAATGTAACAGGCTTTAAAGCAGACAAATGCAACGAGAGAACTCTTGCAGCTTCTCTTGGACAGCTGGTACATGCTTTTGCAGATGCAACTGTACCGAAGGTTAACGTGATCGTCGGCAAAGCATTCGGAAGCGCTTATACAGTGATGAACAGTAAAGCCCTTGGTGCAGATATGGTTTATGCATGGGAAGATGCACAGATCGGTATGATGGACGCATCCCTGGCAGCCAAGATCATGTATGCAGGTGCAGATGCAGCTACATTGAATGAGAAGGCAGCTCAGTACAAAGAACTTCAGTCCAGCGTTGAGTCTGCTGCACAGAGAGGATATGTAGATACCATTATCAGTCCTGCAGACACAAGAAAATATGTGATTGGTGCATTTGAGATGCTTTTCACAAAAAGAGAAGCACGTCCGTCCAAGAAACACACAACGGTCTAAGTGAGGTGGAGCATATGAAAGGTATTTTTAAGAAAGTATCCTGCTTCTGCGCTTCGATCTTATGTGCGGCAGCCCTTGTACTGGGTACAGCCGGAGCTGTATGGGCAGATGTGGATGATACGCTAAAGCAGCAGATGATCACAACTGCAGAAGGCCTGACCCAGACCATTGTCCAGCTGACAGATGATCAGGTAGAGGCTTATTCCAAGTCCAGTGACAGCTTTACTACCAGTGCTATGACAGCATGGGCTGGTGCAAAGGATGAGCTTGGAACCATGAAAGAGGATCAGAAGGATGCCGGAGAGACAGACTTCTCTGAGGCAAATGGTGAGTATACCATTACTGTTCCTGTAGCATTTGAGAAATCAGATGCAAAGTTTGTATACGTATTTAATGAGTCTGGTGCTCCTACATCTGTAAATGTAGACATCCAATATTCAATGAGTGATACACTGAAAAGAGCTGCAATGAATACAGTGATGGGTCTTGCCACCGTATTCTGTGTCCTGTTTTTCCTGATGTTTGTGATCTGGCTGTTCCGTTTTATTCCCAATGGCAGCAAGAAGAAAACAGAAGCACCGGCACCAAAGGCAGCACCGGCACCAGTAGCAGCACCTGTTGTTGAAGAAACAGCAGACGATGGTGAACTGGTTGCAGTGATCGCAGCTGCTATTGCTGCTGCAGAAGGCACCAGCACAGACAGTTTTGTTGTACGTTCTATCCGCAAAGTTAATCGTAAGAAATGGTAAATAACAGGAGGATTTCAAAATGAAAAATTATACAATCACAGTTAATGGAACTGCATATGATGTAACCGTAGAAGAGAATGGAAGTGCAGCACCGGCAGCAGCTCCAAGAGCAGCAGCACCGGCACCGAAGGCAGCACCGGCACCAAAGGCAGCACCGGCACCAAAGGCAGCACCGGCACCGAAAGCAGCAGCTGCTGGTGCAGGTTCCGTAAAGGTAGCAGCACAGGTGCCTGGAAAAGTATTAAAGATCGTTGCATCTGTAGGACAGGCTGTTAAATCCGGTGACAGCATTGTAATCGTTGAGTCCATGAAGATGGAGATTCCGGTAGTAGCTCCACAGGACGGAACAGTTGCAAGTATTGATGTGGCAGAAGGTGCCTCTGTTGAAAATGGAGATACCCTTGCAACATTAAACTAAGTCGGGAGGTATTCAGATGTCTTATGTAACAGATACTTTGTCCAACCTGCTTCACCAGACAGCATTTTTTAATCTGACATGGGGCAATTACCTGATGATCGTGGTTGCATGCGTATTCCTTTATCTGGCTATTGCAAAGGGATTTGAGCCGCTTCTTCTGGTTCCCATCGCATTTGGTATGCTTTTGGTTAATATTTATCCGGATATTATGGCTAATCCGGAAGATATGTCCAATGGTGTAGGTGGACTTCTTCACTATTTTTACATTTTGGATGAGTGGAGTATTTTACCATCCCTTATTTTTATGGGTGTAGGTGCGATGACAGATTTTGGTCCGTTGATCGCCAATCCTAAGAGCTTTATCATGGGTGCAGCTGCACAGCTTGGTATTTATGTTGCTTACTTCCTTGCCATCTTCCTTGGCTTCAACGGAAAGGCAGCAGCAGCTATTTCCATTATCGGCGGTGCAGATGGTCCTACATCTATTTTCCTTGCAGGTAAGCTGGGACAGTCCTCATTGATGGGACCTATCGCTGTGGCGGCATATTCCTATATGTCCCTTGTGCCTATCATCCAGCCTCCGATCATGAAGTTGTTTACAACAGAAGAAGAGCGTAAGATCAGAATGGATCAGCTTCGTCCTGTATCCAAGCTTGAGAAGATCCTCTTCCCAATCGTGATCACCATCGTAGTATGTATGATTCTTCCTACCACAGCTCCTCTTGTAGGTATGCTGATGCTTGGTAACCTGTTCAGAGAGTCTGGCGTTGTAAAACAGCTGACAGAGACAGCATCCAATGCTTTGATGTACATCGTAGTTATCCTTCTGGGTACTTCTGTAGGTGCATCTACAAGTGCTGAAGCATTCCTTAATGTTGCTACACTGAAGATCGTAGTTCTTGGTCTTGTGGCATTTGCATTTGGTACATTTGGCGGTGTTATGCTTGGTAAGCTTATGTGCAAACTTTCCGGCGGCAAGATCAATCCGTTGATCGGTTCTGCAGGTGTATCCGCTGTGCCTATGGCTGCCCGTGTATCCCAGAAGGTTGGTGCAGAGGCAGATCCTACCAACTTCCTTCTCATGCATGCTATGGGACCCAATGTGGCAGGTGTTATCGGTACAGCAGTAGCAGCCGGTACATTTATGGCTATTTATGGAGTTTAATATTTTAGAATAATATAAGGAGTACAATCATGGCAGAAATTGAAAAAAAACCTGTTAAAATTGTGGAAACCATTCTCCGTGATGCACATCAGTCCCTGATCGCAACACGTATGACCACAGAACAGATGCTTCCCATTGTTGATAAACTGGATCAGGTTGGCTATCACGCAGTAGAGTGCTGGGGTGGTGCTACCTATGATGCCTGCCTTCGTTTCCTGAAAGAGGATCCGTGGGACAGACTTCGTAAATTACGTGACGGATTCAAAAATACAAAGCTGCAGATGCTTTTCCGTGGACAGAATATCCTTGGATATCGTCCATATGCAGATGATGTGGTAGAGTATTTTGTACAGAAATCCCTTGCAAATGGTATTGATATCATCCGTATTTTTGACTGTATGAATGACCTTCGTAATCTTCAGACAGCAGTTAAGGCTGCTAACAAAGAAAAAGGCCATGCACAGGTAGCTCTTTCCTATACACTGGGTGATGCTTATACAATGGAATACTGGACAACCATGGCAAAACGTATCGAGGAGATGGGCGCTGATTCCATCTGCATCAAGGATATGGCTGGTCTTCTTCTTCCATACAAGGCTACAGAGCTTGTAACAGCCCTGAAAGAGACTGTAAAGATCCCCATCGATCTTCATACACATTACACCTCAGGTGTTGCTTCCATGACATATCTGAAGGCTGTTGAGGCTGGTGTAGATATTATTGATACAGCTATGTCTCCGTTTGCACTGGGTACTTCCCAGCCTGCAACTGAGGTTATGGTTGAAACCTTTAAGGGCACACCATATGACACAGGATTTGACCAGAAGCTTCTGGCTGAGATCGCTGATTACTTCCGCCCAATGCGTGATGAAGCTCTTGACAGCGGCCTTCTCAATCCTAAGAACCTTGGCGTAAATATCAAGACTCTTCTGTATCAGGTACCAGGCGGTATGCTTTCTAACCTGACCTCCCAGCTGAAGGAACAGCATGCAGAAGACAAATTCTATGACGTTCTGGAAGAGGTTCCACGTGTTCGTAAAGATCTTGGTGAGCCGCCGCTTGTTACTCCGTCATCCCAGATCGTTGGTACCCAGGCTGTATTCAATGTAATCCTTGGCGAGAGATACAAGATGGTAACAAAAGAGACAAAGGATGTACTCTCCGGTAAATATGGTGCTACAGCAAAACCGTTTAACGAAGAAGTACAGAAGAAGTGCATCGGCGATACAACACCGATCACATGCCGTCCGGCTGACCTTCTTGACAATGAGCTGGATAAGCTTGAAAGCGAGATGGCACAGTATAAGGAGCAGGATGAGGATGTTCTGTCCTATGCACTGTTCCCGCAGGTTGCAACTGAGTTCTTCAAATATCGTCAGGCTCAGGAGACAAAGGTTGATGAAACAAAAGCAGATACAAAGAACGGAGCATATCCGGTATAATGAAATGATGTAACGCTTCAGTTACAGAATACATTTCGCAGCTTTGCAGATTGATAAGGGGGTGGGGTATAAGCAGGCATAAGTTTGCAGGCTTATACAACAACCCCTTACTTTTATAAGTAGTGATGGTTCCAACAGGCCATATCACATACTGAGACACAGAAAACAGAAAGTTGAGAATTTATGAGCAGAGTTTTGATCATAGGCGGCGGTGCTGCAGGGATGATGGCAGGTGTTCATGCCGGAAGACTGGGGCATCAGGTTCATATCCTGGAGAAAAATGAAAAACTAGGGAAAAAATTATATATTACAGGAAAAGGCAGGTGTAATGTTACAAATGCCTGTGATGTGGAAGAGCTTTTTCCTGCAATGATGAGTAATGGAAAGTTTCTGTACAGCGCATTTTATACTTACACCAATCAGGATGTATATACCTTCTTTGAAGAAGCAGGGGTGCCTTTAAAGGTAGAACGGGGAGGCAGGGTTTTTCCTGTGTCAGACCATTCTTCAGATATTATCCGAGCCCTGGAAAAAGAACTGAAAAAGGCAGGCGTACAGATTCATTTGAATACGAAGGTAAAAGAACTGCAGTTTCATGATGACCATGTGGAAGGCGTGATCCTTGATCATGGGAAAGTATTGGAAGCGGATGCAGTGATTATTGCTACAGGAGGCTTATCTTACCCGGCTACCGGTTCCACAGGTGATGGGTATCGCTTTGCTAAAGATGCAGGACATACCATTGCCAGACTTTCCCCATCACTTGTTCCACTGAAGACCAAGGAAGATTATATTCCCATGATGCAGGGGCTTTCCTTGAAGAACACACAGCTTACTGTGAAATCAGGGAAAAAGGTGGTTTACCAGGACTTTGGGGAGATGATGTTTACTCATTTTGGCGTAACCGGCCCTATGATTCTTTCCGCTAGTGCGCATCTGGGCAGATATCTGGACAAGGGAGAAGAACTGAAAGGATATCTGGATCTGAAGCCTGCCCTTTCAAATGAGCAGTTGGATGCCAGAGTTCTCCGGGAATTTGAAGGTGGACAGAACCGACAGTTTAAAAATGTGATCGGGCATATGTTTCCTTCTTCCCTTACCCCTGTTATGCTGCTTCTTGGCGGGATTCCGAGAGATAAAGTGATCCATGATATATCCAGGGAGGAAAGGATGCATTTTGAAGAGGTAGTGAAAGCATTTCCTTTTACCATAACCGGTATGGGTGAGTTTAAGGAGGCAATCATCACCAGAGGCGGCGTTTCTGTAAAGGAGATAGTCCCACAGACAATGGAATCAAAGAAAATGAAAGGCTTATATTTTGCAGGAGAGGTACTGGATCTTGATGGCGTTACCGGTGGCTACAATCTTCAGATCGCCTGGTCTACCGCTTATCTGGCAGCACAGGCCATCCCGTAAAATTGAATGAATTAGATGGTTACAAGGAGGGAACTTGAAAATGGGTTTTAATATAGCCATTGACGGCCCGGCAGGTGCCGGAAAAAGTACAATTGCCAGGGCTGTGGCAAAAGAGCTTTCTTTTATCTACGTAGATACAGGAGCTATGTACCGGGCTGTAGCATTATATCTTATGGAGCTTGGCATCACTGCTGAGCAGAAAGACCAGATCAGTGAAAAATGCCAGGATGCCCATGTTTCTATCCGTTATGTGGATGGGGAACAGCAGGTATGGCTGAATGACAGGGATGTGAGCAGCCAGATCCGTAAAGAAGAAGTGGGTAATATGGCTTCTGTGGTTTCCGCAGTCCCGGCAGTACGCCAGCATCTGTTCCAGCTTCAGCGTTCTCTGGCAGCAGAGAATAATGTGGTTATGGATGGAAGGGATATTGGTACTACCATACTTCCGGATGCACAGGTAAAAATCTTCCTTACTGCCAGCGTAGAAACACGAGGGAAAAGACGTGCCCTGGAGTTGGAAGCCAAGGGAGAAAAACACAGTATTGAAGAAATCTGCCAGGATATCCGCGACAGGGATCACAGGGATATGACGCGGGAAATCTCACCCCTTCGTCAGGCAGAGGACGGAGTGCTTGTGGATTCCTCAGATATGACCATTTCTCAGGTGGTACAGCGGATCCTGGATATTTACCGGGAAAAGGCGGAAGACTAATGAAAGTAGTAACTGCAAAGACAGCAGGCTTTTGTTTTGGCGTGCAAAGGGCTGTTGATAAGGTATATGAGCTGATCAGCCAGAATGTGGCACCGATTTATACTCTGGGACCGATCATCCATAATGAGGGTGTGGTGGAAGACCTGGAGAAAAAAGGAGTCCAGGTGATCCAGGAAGACCAGCTGGAGACGATTCAGGAAGGAACTGTGGTGATCCGATCCCATGGTGTGGGGAAGAATGTATACGACAGGATCAAAGCACAGGGGCTGGATTATGTAGATGCCACCTGTCCTTTTGTACTGAAGATCCATCGGATCGTAGAGAGAGAAAGCCTGGCAGGATCACAGATCGTGATCATTGGTGATCGTGAGCATCCGGAAGTGCAGGGGATCTGCGGCTGGTGCACAGGACCTTTCACCGTGATCCGCAACAAGGAAGATGCAGATCAATTTGTACCAATTATGGGTAAAAAGATCTGTGTTGTGTCTCAGACGACATTTAATTACAACAAATTTAAAGATTTAGTTGAAATTCTTAGGAAAAAGAGGTATGATAATACTGTTTTAAATATTCTCAATATTTTAAACACTATTTGTAATGCTACCGAAGAACGGCAGAAAGAAGCAAAACACATAGCCGGAGAGGTAGACACTATGCTGGTTGTTGGCGGCCGACATAGTTCCAATACTCAAAAGCTGTTTGAAATATGTAAAAAGGAATGTGAAAATACTTACTATATACAAACACCTGTAGACTTGGATTCTGAAATGTTCCAATGCAGTAGTTATGTAGGTATTACAGCAGGGGCTTCCACCCCAAAGAAAATTATTGAGGAGGTTCAAGAACATGTCAGAATTAAGTTTTGAACAAATGCTGGAAGATTCCGTAAAAACTATTAGGAATGGAGAGATTGTACAGGGTACTGTCATTGATGTGAAAGAGGACGAGATCATTCTGAATATCGGCTATAAAGCAGACGGTATCATTACAAAGAGCGAGTACTCTAATGATGCAAATGTTGTATTAACAGAAGTTGTTCATCCAGGTGATACAATGGAAGCAAAGGTACTGAAAGTTAATGATGGTGAAGGTCAGGTTATCCTCACATACAAGAGACTTGCAGCAGAGAAAGGCAACAAGCGCCTTGAAGAGGCATTTGAGAGCCAGGAAGTTCTCAAAGCACCTGTAACACAGGTACTTGATGGCGGTTTATGCGTGAATGTTGAGGAGACAAGAGTATTTATTCCTGCCAGCCTGGTATCTGACACATATGAGAAGGATCTGTCCAAATATGCAGGACAGGAGATCGAGTTTGTGATCACTGAGTTTAATCCTAGAAGACGTCGTATTATTGGTAATCGCAAGCAGCTTCTGGTTGCTGAGAAGGCTCAGAAACAGAAAGAGCTTATGGAGAAGATCCATGTTGGCGATAAGGTAGAAGGCGTTGTTAAGAATGTTACAGATTTCGGTGCATTTATTGATCTTGGCGGAGCTGACGGACTTCTTCACATCTCTGAGATGTCCTGGGGCAGAGTTGAGAATCCTAAGAAAGTATTCACAGTTGGAGAGAAGCTGACTGTTCTGATCAAAGATATCAATGGTGATAAGATTGCCCTTTCTCTGAAGTTCCCTGAGGAGAATCCATGGCTTACAGCAGATGAGAAATTTGCAGTAGGTAATGTAGTAACTGGCAAGGTTGCACGTATGACAGACTTTGGTGCATTTGTTGAACTTGCACCTGGTGTTGACGCTCTTCTTCATGTATCACAGATTTCCCGTGAGCATGTTGCAAAGCCATCTGATGTATTATCCATCGGTCAGGAGATCACAGCAAAGGTTGTTGATTTTAATGGCGAGGACAAGAAGATCAGCCTTAGCATGAAAGCACTTGAGAGTGCTGCTCCTGCAGAGGAGGAAGAGCCGGTAGAAGAATAATCTATCTGCTGTTGCCAGGCAAGTTGCTTGGGACGAAGCAAACAGTATCGATCATTTGACACTGATGCTTTGCTCATACAAAGAGATTAATACAAAGAAATAATTAACCGCAGTTAAATCAATTGAGTGTTCATCTGGTTTGACTGCGGTTTTTGTATGGCTTTTTGCATGATCAAAGAGAATTTGTAAGCGTTATTCTGCATTAATGAATGGTTTGAATGATCCAGGGCAAAGTGTGCTCCAGGTATTTTTTCTGAATGGCCGGATCTGTAAGAAAAGCGCCTGTGCAGTCAAACCAGGTATAACAGTTGTTTTTGGTGGCTGGCTTTCGCAAGCTTTTGTCCATAAAGCGGGTCAGGCTTTTAGGCATTATGGTATCTTCTCCTGGAATATAATCATATTCCTTGTAATTCATATAATATTGTCTGGCTTTGCCCTGATAAGTATTTATCAGGATACGAACTTTTTTCCCTTCTCCTGTTATATAAAAATCCTGAATCCTGTTGGAAAAGGCAACAGGAAGGGGATAAGGAAGCTCAAGCGAAAGGATAAGATTGTCCGATGTACAGGTAAGATCCGTGCATGTGTATCTGCCATCAAGAAGACAGAGATAGGCCATCATTTCATAGACGCGGCCAAGTCCGAGAAGGTCTTCCTGGTTGTGTCCAAGCAAAGAGGAAAGAAGTGCCGGATCCTGGTTTTTGATGTAATCTTTGTATAAATGGATACATTCTCCTCCGTTACAGTACTGTCTGGCGGAAATACCAAGGAAATTTTCCATCTGCTCCTGCTTCATGCCAGGAAGCTTCAGAAGGGCTTTCACAGGCTTTAATTTCTTATATAGATCAACAGAAGAAAGTTCTGTAAAAGGATTTTCCATCTGATGGGCTGCCAGCCGTGCTTCAAGATAAGGCTGGTCAAATTGATCCCCATTATACTGGATGGAGCAGGTAAAAGGCTTAAGGAAGGATGAAAAAGCAGTGAGAATTTCTTCTTCCTGCTGTGGAGATTCGCCCATCCACTGACACATCTGCCAGGTTTCACCAGTATAATAGATAACTCCGATCAAATATAAAAAAGTGGAATTTCGTGATAGTCCGGTGGTTTCGATATCATAAAAAACAGGGTTGAAATCAGAGGTTTGACTGGTTGAAATTGATAATTTTCTGACACACTCAAAGTCTGGAAAACCTTGTAAAATCGGCATTTTTTTAACAATCATTGATCTCGTTCCTTTTTATGTATTTTTATTTATTATATACAAATTTTTTTGAAAATGGTAGTGAATTTTTTCATAAAATGAGTTATAGTAATAAAAAGATAAAGTTGTGAAAGGGGAGCATATGTGGAGTTTGACAATTAGAGGCATAGACATGTATCATCTTGTCAGCTGGTTTTTTATATACAGCTTTTTGGGCTGGCTTTGGGAGACCTGCTATGTGTCTGCAAAGGAAGGGGAATGGGTGAACCGTGGTTTTATTAATGGCCCTTTTTGTACGATTTACGGATGTGGTGCCCTGGCTGTTTATCTGGTGCTGTATCCGTTTCAGGAGAATCTGCTGATTCTGTACTTTGGAGGCGTTATCGTGGCTACTGCCCTGGAGTATGTAACTGCTGTGCTGATGGAGAACATTTTCCATACTTCTTGGTGGGATTATAGCGATAAGAAGTTTAATTTCCAGGGTCGGATCTGCTTGGGAGCTTCCGTCGGGTGGGGATTTTTTACAGTGGGGTTATTTAAGATCCTTCATCCGGCAGTAGAGAAGATCGTTGCTCTTTATCCTCAGAGGGTGGGAGAGATTGTGATTTATGTGATCGTAGTTGTATACGCAGTGGATTTTTGCTTTTCTGCAGCAGCAGCCTTCCATTTGCGAGATCGCATTCCGGCATGGGAGCAGGCTCTGGAGCAGATGCAGGGAGAACTTTTGCTGAAAGGCAGGCAGAAGATGGATGCCTTGGAAGAGTCTATGGGGGTTACAAGACAGGCACTGAAAGAGAAAATATCCTTAAAGCCGGATTATCCGGCAGTACTTGTGGAGCTTGAGAAGAAAAGGGCTGTCATCATGGCTGACATCAACAAAGAGCTTCGGAAATACAAAGAAAGTATGGCCGGTAAATTTGGTCATAATATAAAACGTTTCGTGAAGTCATATCCGAATCTGAACAGAGGTTACAAGCTGCACAGAAAAGAACGGCAGGAACACGAAGCTAAATAAAATAAACTGGAGGAGGCAATAAAGAGTATGGGATTTTTAACCTTTAAAGGCGGCGTGCATCCTTTTGACGGAAAAGACATGTCAAAAGAATGTCCTACAGAAAAGTATCTGCCTAAAGGAGAACTGGTATATCCGGTTTCCCAGCATATCGGTGCACCGGCCAAGCCGCTGGTAACTAAAGGAGATCATGTGCTGGCAGGTCAGGTCATTGCTGAAGCAGGCGGTTTTGTATCTGCCCCTGTGCATGCATCCGTATCCGGTACAGTAAAGGGGATTGAGCCACGGTTGACCTCGACTGGTTCTATGGTCAGTTCCATTATCATTGAGAATGACGGAGAATATAAAGAAGCAGAATTCGTGCCAGCCAGACTGGAAGATCTGTCCAGAGAAGAGATCCTGGACAGGATCCGTGAAGGCGGTGTTGTGGGTATGGGCGGTGCAGGCTTTCCCACCCAGGTCAAGCTGTCTCCTAAGGATCCTGATAAGATCGAATATATCCTGGTGAACGGGGCAGAATGTGAGCCTTACATTACCAGCGATTACCGCAGGATGATGGACGAGCCGCAGAAGGTGGTGGACGGGCTGAGGATCGTGCTTACCCTTTTTGAACATGCCAAGGGCTGCATCTGTATTGAGGATAATAAGCCAGACTGCATCCGGAAGATGAAGGAGTTGGTACAGGATATTCCCCGGATCGAAGTAAAAGAGCTGATGACAAAATATCCTCAGGGCGGTGAGCGTACTTTGATCTATGCAGTGACTGGCAGAGAGATCAATTCTTCCATGCTCCCGGCAGATGTGGGGTGTGTGGTTGATAACGTAGAGACCATGGTAGCTATCTGTAATGCTGTACTGCTGGGACGCCCGGTTATGAGCAGGATCATTACCATTACAGGTGACGGTATCAGCCATCCTGCACATTATGAAGTACTTACCGGTACCAATGTGGAGGAGCTGGTGCAGGCAGCCGGAGGTTTAAAAGACAATGTTAAAAAAGTGATCAGTGGTGGTCCAATGATGGGATTTGCCATGTTTGATTTGCATGTACCCTGTACAAAGACAAGCTCCGCACTTCTTTGTATGGCAGAGGATCCTGCTTCCGAATCAGAAGCTACTGCATGTATTAACTGCGGACGCTGCGTAAAAGTCTGTCCCGGGCATGTAATGCCTTCAAGGCTGGCAACACTTGCAGAACATGGGGATCTGGAAGGCTTCCAGAAGATGGATGGTATGGAATGCTGTGAATGTGGATGCTGCAGTTACATTTGTCCTGCAAAGCGTCCGCTGACCCAAAGCATTAAGTCCATGCGTAAGATTGTTCTTGCAAACCGTAGAAAGAAATAGAGGGGGCATACATTATGGGAGAAATGTTACATGTGTCATCCAATCCTCATGTAAGAGACAGGATGACAACAGCAAAAATAATGCAGATGGTATTTGTGGCACTGCTTCCGGCAGCTGCAGTAGGTGTATGGAATTTTGGACTTAGGGCTCTCCTTGTGCTGTGTGTGTCTGTTTTGTCAGCAGTCTGTTCAGAGTGGGTTTACGATCATTTCATGCATAAACCTAACACAGTAAAGGATTGGAGTGCAGCTGTTACAGGACTTTTGCTTGGCATGAATATGCCGGTTTCCATTCCTTTATGGATACCGGTGCTTGGAAGCGTTTTTGCAATTATTGTTGTAAAGCAGCTGTTTGGAGGATTAGGACAGAACTTTATGAATCCTGCTCTGGCTGCCAGATGTTTCCTGTTGATTTCTTTTTCTGCAAGGATGACAGACTTTTCTGTTTCAGACAGTTTTAAGGGAGTGGTGGATACTGTGACAGGTGCTACACCACTGGCAGCATTAAAGGATCATGGGTTTGTTTCTGGGTCTGTTCCTATCAGGAATCTTTTTGTGGGAAATATACAGGGAACCATTGGCGAGACTTCTGCACTGGCGATCCTTTTGGGTGCAGTGATCCTTCTTACCTTTAAGGTGATCGATCTGAAGATCCCGCTTACATATCTGGGTACATTTTCTGTTTTTGTAGTCCTGTACCTTTGCTTTTCAGGAAAGGGCTTTGATATGAATTATCTGCTTAGTGAACTGTTTTCCGGCGGTCTGATGCTAGGTGCATGGTTCATGGCAACTGATTATGTAACATCGCCGATCACGCAAAAGGGGCAGTATGTATACGGTATCTGTCTGGGTATTGTTACCGGTGTGTTCCGCCTGTTTGGCGCTTCAGCAGAGGGTGTTTCCTATGCGATCATTTTCTGCAATCTTCTTGTGCCGCAGATCGAACGTTTTACCTGTCCTACCGCCTTTGGAAAAGGAGGGAAAAAACATGAGTAACAGAATCGTAAAAGATGCCATTGCCCTGACTGTGATCACATTGATCTCAGGTCTTCTCCTGGGATTGGTTCATGATATTACTGCGGATCCTATTGCAAAGCAGGAAGCCAAAGAAAAGTCAGAGGCCTATAAAGCTGTTTTTGCAGATGCAGCTTCTTTTGAAACTTTAACCGATACAGAGGATCCGGATCTGGAAGCTTATCTGGATGATCAGGGATATCCAGGTGAAAGCATCAACGAAGTAATGCTTGCAAAGGATGATTCAGGTAATGTCCTTGGTTATGCGTTTACCATTACCACATCTGAAGGATATGGCGGAGATATTAAATTTGCTATGGGAGTAAAGGACGATGGTACTATGACAGGTATTTCCTTCCTTTCTATCAGCGAGACTGCAGGCATGGGTATGCGTGCAGATACGGACGACTTTAAAGACCAGTTCAAGGACAGAAAGACAGAGAAGATCACATATACCAAGACCGGAGCAGCCGGGGCTGATCAGATCGATGCATTAAGCGGTGCTACTATTACTACAAATGCCATGACAAACGGCGTAAATGCCGGACTGTGTGCTTATCGTTATGAGATGCAGCTGGCAGGAGAGGGGGACAATCAGTGATGAAACAGAATTCGCCTTCAGAACGGCTTTATAACGGAATCATAAAAGAAAACCCTACATTTGTGCTGCTGCTGGGCATGTGTCCAACACTGGCAATCACCACCTCAGCTGTGAATGGTATTGGTATGGGGCTTACCACCACAGTGATCCTGGCGGCCTCCAATCTGATGATCTCCCTTCTGCGTAATTTCATTCCAGACAGAGTCAGGATGCCTGCATATATTGTTGTAGTTGCTTCTTTTGTTACAATTGTTCAGATGCTTCTCCAGGGCTTTATACCAACCCTTTATTCTTCCCTTGGTATTTACATTCCGCTGATCGTGGTAAACTGTATCATCCTTGGAAGGGCAGAGGCCTATGCATCCAAGAATCCGCCGGTTGCATCCCTGTTTGACGGCATTGGTATGGGACTTGGTTTCACGGTAAGTATTACCTGCATCGGCGCAGTGAGGGAGCTGATTGGCGCAGGTGCTCTTTTCGGACATCAGATCATCCCACTGGCAGATGCGGCAGGTAAAGGCGGCTATCAGCCGGTTACCATCTTTGTTCTTGCACCAGGTGCATTTTTTGTACTTGCAGCCCTTTCGGCCATCCAGAATAAATTTAAGATTGGTGCTGCAAAGCGGGGAATCGATCCAAGTAATTCCGGTTCTGGATGCGGCGGCGGATGTGCTGCCTGCGGCAATACCATGTGCAGTGGGAAGGGAGGCAAAGAATCATGAAAGAAATGCTTTTGATCATTGTAAGTGCAGCGCTTGTTAATAATGTGGTACTTAGCCAATTCCTTGGGCTTTGTGCATTCCTTGGTGTGTCCAAGACTACAAATACAGCTGCAGGAATGGGCGGCGCTGTTATTTTTGTTATCACATTGTCTTCCTTTGTTACAAGCCTGATCTACAAGTTCATTCTTGTACCGCTGGATCTGACCTATCTGCAGACCATCGTATTTATCCTGATCATTGCAGCACTGGTACAGTTTGTGGAGATGTTTCTGAAAAAAAACATGACGGCCCTCTATAAGGCACTAGGTGTGTATCTTCCGCTGATTACTACCAACTGTGCAGTTCTTGGTGTGGCCCTGATCAATGTACAGAAGGATTACGGGATCCTTCAGGGAACTGTAAACGGATTTGCCACTGCAGTGGGATTTACGATCTCCATTGTACTTATGGCCGGTATCCGTGAGAAAATTGCATATAACAACATTCCAAAGTCATTCCAGGGCTTTCCTATCGTGCTGATCACAGCCGGTCTTATGGCCATTGCATTCTTTGGATTTTCCGGACTGATTTAAGGAGGGTGTAAGATGAATATTGGGGCGATTGTAACAGCAACTGTACTCGTTGCCCTTGTTGGCCTTTTTATTGGTATTTTCCTTGGGGCTGCAGGGAAGAAGTTTGCTGTGGAAGTAGATGAAAAAGAAGTTGCGATCCGGGAGGCCCTTCCTGGGAATAATTGTGGTGGATGCGGATATCCGGGCTGTGACGGTCTTGCAGCTGCCATTGCAAAAGGAGAGGCGCCAGTGAACCGTTGTCCGGTAGGCGGCGAACCGGTAGGCAAGATCATTGCCGGTATTATGGGACAGGAAGCAGGAGAAAGTATCCGCCAGACTGCATATGTAAAGTGCAAAGGTACCTGTGATAAAACAAAGGATTATTATCAGTATACCGGCGTGGAAGACTGCGAGATGATGGCTTTTGTGCCAAATGGCGGCGCTAAGATGTGCACTTATGGCTGCCTTGGCTTTGGAAGCTGCGTAAAGGTCTGTCCTTTTGATGCTATCCATGTGATCGATGGTGTGGCAGTGGTGGACCGGGAAGCCTGTAAAGCCTGTGGGAAGTGTGTGGCAAAGTGTCCAAGACATCTGATCCAGCTGATTCCATACGAACAGCAGATTTTTGTGGGATGCAGTTCCCATGCAAAGGGTAAAGCAGTAACTTCTGCTTGTGATGTAGGCTGTATTGGCTGTAAGAAATGCGAGAAGACCTGCCCGAATGGAGCTGTCACTGTAACAGATTTCTGCGCACAGATCGATCCTGACAAATGTACGGGATGCGGTCAATGTAAAGAAGTCTGTCCAAGAGGGATCATCCGGCAATCCTAACAAAATAGCTGTAACATGAAAGACCGTCCTGCTAAGCTGTGGGGCGGTCTTTCATATGAATTCAGGGATTGAGGAACTTGAGGCAGATTTGTCTGCTTTGTTTTATCGAATGGATGTTTGCACTTTTTCCTGACCTGTGGTATGATAAAACAAATTTATGGATTTAAGGAGCACTTCATGATTTCATTTGTTAAGGGAAAAGCAGCAGATATGACAGAAACATCTGTGATCCTTGAGAATCATGGCATTGGCTATGAGATCTTTATGACAGGAAATGACCTTTCCAGGATCCATATGGGTGAAGAATATAAAATACATACGTATTTCCAGGTGAGGGAAGATGCTATGGTTCTTTTTGGATTTCTTCAGAAAGATGATCTTTCTATGTTCAGGCTTTTGCTTGGGGTGAATGGCATTGGCCCCAAGGGAGCTTTGGGAGTTCTGTCCGGCCTGTCTGCAGATGAACTAAGATTCGCCATTCTGGCAGATGATGCCAAGACTGTTTCTAAGGCTCCTGGCATCGGGAAAAAGACTGCCCAGAAACTGATCCTGGAACTTCGTGATAAGTTAAGCCTTGAAGAAGCCTTTGAACAGAAGCTGTCCCATGAGACCGCAGGGATAGTGGTATCCTCAGACGGCATGACGGATGCCAAAAGAGAAGCGGTAGAAGCATTGACAGCCTTGGGATACAGCAGCACAGAGGCTTATGCGGCAGTGCGATCTGTTGCAGGGGTGGATCTGGAGAATGTGGAAGAGATTCTGAAAGCAGCTCTTAAGAATTTCTGACGTCAGATAAGGGGAATATAAGAAATGGAGAACAGGATCATTACCACAGATGTAACAGAAGAAGATTATACGCTGGAAGGAAGCCTTCGTCCAAGGACCCTGGAGGAGTACATCGGACAGGAAAAAACCAAAAATACCCTGCGGATATACATAGAAGCAGCAAAGCAAAGACATGATGCTTTGGATCACGTATTGTTTTACGGTCCTCCGGGACTTGGAAAGACTACACTTTCCGGTATTATTGCCAATGAAATGGGCACCCACCTGAAGGTGACGTCAGGGCCGGCTATTGAGAAGCCGGGTGAGATGGCGGCTATACTGAATAATCTTCAGGAAGGGGATGTATTGTTTGTAGATGAAATCCACAGGCTGAACCGGCAGGTGGAGGAGGTTCTTTATCCTGCTATGGAGGACTTTGCCATTGATATTATGATCGGTAAGGGGGCGTCGGCCAGATCCATCCGTCTGGATCTTCCCAGGTTTACACTGGTAGGAGCCACCACAAGGGCAGGCCTTTTATCGGCACCTTTACGGGATCGTTTTGGGGTGGTGCATCATCTGGAGTTTTACAGCCAGCAGGAGCTGACAACTATTGTAATTCGTTCTGCACAGGTACTTGGAGTAGAAATTGATCCAAAGGGAGCTGCTGAGATTGCCAAGCGATCCAGAGGTACTCCCCGTCTTGCTAACCGCCTTTTGAAAAGGGTCAGGGATTTTGCTCAGGTAAAATATGACGGAAGGATCACACTGGAAGTGGCGAATTTTGCACTGGACTTGTTAGAAGTGGATTCCTATGGACTGGATAAGCTGGATCGACGGATCCTTCAGACTATGATCCGTAATTTTCAGGGAGGTCCTGTGGGTCTGGAAACACTGGCAGCAGCCATAGGAGAAGATGCAGGTACACTGGAGGATGTATATGAGCCTTATCTTCTGCAGAATGGATTTCTTGGAAGAACCCCAAGAGGGCGTATTGCAACTGCCGCAGCTTATGAACATCTGGGGTATCCCATACCATCCGAAAAATAATGCTATACATTTTTACACATTTCGATTATAATAGAACGGCAGAAGTGCCAAAAAGAGAAATTATTCCATTTATATTGGTTAAATGATTACAGATAGAAGAAAAGCAGGAGGCTTGTACGGATGGCGGTCAAAAATACGGCGCAGGTTATTATCGGCGGGAAAATCATTACATTGGGAGGTTACGAATCTTCTGAGTATTTTCAGCAGGTTGCGAATTATATGAACAGAAAGCTGTCAGAGCTTAGCGAGATGCCAGGTTATAGCAGACAGCCCATGGAGACGAAGCATACCCTTCTCAGCCTGAATATTACAGATGATTATTTTAAGGCAAGAAAGCAGGTAGAGACTTATGAACAGGATCTGCAGCAGAAGGATCAGGAGATGTATGATCTGAAGCATGAACTGATTTCGCTGAAAATGCAGATGGAGGAAGCCAGAAAGACAGAGCAGGATGCGATTGACCAGAAGAACCGTCTGGAAGGCAAAGTAAAGGAACTGGAAAAAGAACTGGATGAAATGCTGAAATAAGAACGAGGGGGATTGCTTACAGGTAATCCTCTTTTTTATAGGAGGGAGCATATTGGGTCAGGACAGAAAGATAGAACTGCTGGCACCGGCAGGCTCGTATCAGGGCTTTGAAGCGGCTTTGGGCGCAGGTGCAGATGCAGTATATGTGGGAGGCACCAGGTTTGGAGCCAGAGCCTATGCCAGAAATTTTTCAGATGAAGAACTGCTTCAGGCAATTGATACAGCACATATTTATGGGAAAAAGCTGTATCTTACAGTGAATACCCTTTTAAAGAATAAAGAACTTTATGAGGAATTGATCCCGTATCTTCAGCCTTTTTACCAGGCTGGGCTGGACGGAGTGATCATACAGGATTTTGGAGTTTTTACAGCATTAAAAGAAGCTTTTCCCCTGCTTCATCTTCATGCCAGCACCCAGATGGCAGTAACAGGACCTAAGGGGATGAGATTTCTTGAACAGCAGGGAGCGGTCAGAGTGGTGGCAGCCAGGGAGCTGACCCTTAAAGAACTGGAAAAAATGCATCAGGAAAGCAACCTGGAGATCGAAGCATTTGTACATGGGGCTTTATGCTACAGCTATTCCGGCCAGTGTCTGATGAGCAGTATTCTTGGCGGCAGAAGCGGTAACAGAGGCAGATGTGCACAGCCCTGTCGCCTTCCTTATGATACCTCCCTGGACGGAAGAAAGAATTATAAAGGTAAAGGCCAGATGTGCCCGTTAAGCCTGAAAGATATCTGTACCATTGAGATATTACCGGAGATCCTGGAAGCAGGAGTGACTTCTCTTAAGATAGAAGGACGGATGAAACAGCCGGAGTATACAGCAGGAGTGACGGCTGTATACAGGAAATATCTGGATCTTCTGGAAAAGAATGGAAAAGAATCCTATCATGTGGAAGAAAAAGACAGGAAATATCTGCTGGATCTGTTTAATAGGGGCGGATCTTGTACAGGATATTATAAAATGCAGGGCGGACCTTCCATGATGGCCTTTTCCAATGAGAAGAAAACAGGGGAGGTTTCCCTGAATCTAAGAAAAAGTAAAGAAAAAATTTATGGGAATTTAATACTTTTTCCCGGAAGTCCTGTTATACTGGAAATAACCTGCCAGGGTAAGAAGGTAACAGTCTCTGGCGGAGAGGTTCAGTATGCGAGAAATAATCCTATGGCACAGGAGCGGATCCGGCAGCAGATGGAGAAGCTGGGAAATACACCGTTTGTCTGGGGAGATCTTAAGATCCAGATGGAGGACAGTATTTTTGTGCCTATGAGTGCATTGAACCAGATTCGCAGGGATGCGCTTACCAAGCTTCAGGAAGAATTGCTTAAGCCCTACCGCCGCAGCCTTACAGGAAAGCTTCCCTCTGCTTTGACAGACAGTCAGAAGAGCATATTTCACTCTCCGGGGATCAGTGTATCTTGTGAAGACAGGGATACTGCACAGGCACTTTTGAAGACTGGTGGTTTTCAAGGCATGTACCTGCCTTTTGATCTGATGGAATTTTTCCTTGATAAAGGAGTCAGAGCAGGGATTTCCATGTATCTTGCCCTGCCTTATATTACCAGAGGTCAGATGCCAGATATAGTGCAGGAGAAGATACCAGGCTGGCTTGCAAAGGGGATGAAAGGATTCCTGGTACGTAATCTGGAATCTTATGCCATGCTTTCCGAAATGGGATATGGAGAAAAATGCAGGATCGACCATACTCTTTATACCTGGAACAATCAGGCTGTGGATTTCTGGAGAGCGCAGAAGGTGCTTGGCAATACGGTCCCCTTGGAATTAAATCAGGGAGAATTGGGACACAGGGATAATCAAGGCAGTGAGATGCTGGTTTATGGTTATCTGCCACTGATGTATTCTGCACAGTGTGTCCGCAGGAATGTATATAGCTGTAAGAAAACTGACTGCACACAGCAGAAAATAAAGAAAGACAGGGCAGATGTATATCTGAAGGATCGATATGAGAATCTGTTTCCTGTTGTATGTGAATGCGATCCCTGGAAAACAGGAAATACAGAAAAAAATCTGCCCTGTTATAATATCATTTACAATACACTTCCTTTTGGACTTCTGAAAGAAAGCAGGCAGGTAAAGAATCTGGGGATAGATTCAGTGCGGCTTTCCTTTACCATGGAGTCTCCTGGTGAAGCGGTCCATATTCTGAAGGATTTTACAGCTGCTTACAGGGATGGACAAGATGTGCCGGACCGGAAGTTTACAAAAGGACATTTTAAAAGAGGAGCCCAGTAAAGGCCTATGATTAATATTATTGTTGAACTGTCAAAATATGTGATCCTGACTTTGATGATCGTATATACCTTTCATTGCTTTTATATGGTAAGAAGACAGGATCAGGAAGAGCGGCGGGAGATGCTTACCAGGCAGCTGATGCTTATTTTCTTTATTGATTTTACAGCATTTCTTGTGATCTATCTGAAAACCTTTGATTTCAGCGTGATCCTGTTTTATGTGGAGATGATGGTTTATTTTGCACTGATCCAGATTCTGTACCGGATCATCTACAAGAATGCGTCGCTGCTTCTACTGAATAATATGTGTATGCTGTTAAGCATTGGATTTGTTATGCTTTGCCGGCTGGATATCAAGTCTGCCAATAAGCAGCTACTGATCGTAGCAGCAGGCAGTGTGGTATCTCTTCTGATACCGGTTATGATCCGCAAGATGAAATTTCTTAAGAATCTGACCTGGGTATATGCAGGGATTGGTGTTGTGCTTCTGGCAGCTGTTTTTCTTCTGGCAAAGACCAGCTACGGGGCCAAGCTATCCCTGATGGGGATCCAGCCATCAGAGGCCATTAAGCTTTCTTTTGTATTTTTCATGGCATCTCTTTTATGGAGGGATGTGAACCTGAAAAAGGTGATCCAGGCCACTGTGATCGCAGGCATTCACGTAGGGATCCTTGTACTGTCCAAGGACCTTGGAAGTGCAATGATCTTCTTTACTGCCTATCTGGTGATGATCTATGTAGCTACCAAAAGCCCGGCACTTCTGGGAATCGGAGTTGCAGGAGGAAGCGGGGCGGCAGTGGTTGCTTATTTCCTGTTCGGCCATGTGCGCCAGAGAGTGAGCGCATGGAAGGATCCTATGGCTGTTTACAAGAATGAAGGATACCAAATCGTTCAGTCTTTGTTTGCCATTGGGACAGGCGGATGGTTTGGGATGGGGCTGTGCCAGGGTTCCCCTGAAAAGATTCCGGTAGTAAAGAATGACTTTATTTTCAGCGCCATATGTGAGGAACTGGGCGGCATATTTGCAATCTGCCTGATTCTTGTATGCATGAGCTTTTTCCTGATGATCCTGAATATTGCACTGCAGATCAAGAATCCTTTTTATAAGCTGATCGCACTTGGACTTGGTACGGAATATGCCTGCCAGGTATTCCTGACCATTGGCGGTGTTACCAAATTTATCCCTATGACCGGAGTTACCCTGCCTTTGGTGGCTTATGGAGGAAGTTCTGTAGTAAGTACCCTCCTTATGATTGCCATTATCCAGGGAATATATATTTACAGAGAAGACGAGGATGAAGAAATTGAGAGATTCCGAAAAGAAGCGGCAAAGAGAGCTAGAGAAAGAATACAGGCGCAAAGAGAAGGAGATTACTAAGAAAAAGAAGAAAAGAAATCGGGAATATGCCTTTGTTTCTTATTTCTTTGCAGCTGTTTTTTTCAGTATGATCGCATATCTGATCTATTTTAATTCTGTGAAAAGTGACGATTTTATCAATAGTCCGTACAATACCAGACAGGACACTTTTTCAGACCGTGTGGTAAGAGGAAAGATCTTGTCCGCAGACGGACAGGTACTTGCACAGACCAATGTGGCTGAGGACGGTACAGAAGAACGGTATTATCCTTTTTCCAATATGTTTGCCCATGTGATCGGGTATGATACCAATGGCAAGAGCGGGCTGGAGTCTGAGGCTAATTTCTCGCTTTTAAGTTCCCATGCCTTTTTTCTGGATCAGATGAAGAATCAGTTCCTGAACCAGAAGAATATGGGAGATACTGTAGTCTCCACGTTAGATTCCAGATTACAGCAGACTGCCTACAATGCCCTTGGTGACAGGAGAGGGGCAGTGGTCGTTTTGGAGGCTTCTACAGGTAAGATCCTGGCAGAGGTAAGCAGACCTGATTTCGATCCCAACACATTGTCACAGAACTGGGATATACTTGTAAATGATGAGAATGACAGCAGTCTTTTGAACAGGGCTACCAATGGAGCCTATCCTCCAGGGTCAACCTTCAAGATTGTAACTGCTCTTGATTATTTCCGCTCAAAAGGCACCTTTGAAGGATATTCTTATCTGTGTCAGGGAAGTATTACAGTAGGAGACCATAGCATTCAGTGTTATCATGGCCATGTACATGGACAGGAAGATTTTTACAGTGCATTTGCAAATTCCTGTAATTGTGCTTTTGCAGATATAGGGATCAGTCTGGGAGGTTCATCCATCAGAAATACTGCCGAGGATCTTTTGTTTAATAAGGCACTTCCTCTTAATTCCTACAGGAAGAGCAGCTTTACCCTGGATGGAAAGTCTGGCACTTCTACAGTGATGCAGACCGCCATCGGCCAGGGCGAAACACTGGTTTCCCCTATGCATATGGCACTGATCACAGCTGCAGTGGCTAATAATGGTGTGCTGATGAAGCCTTATCTGATCGACCGGATCGAGAATGATTCCGGTGATCTGGTGAAAAGAACACAGAGCAGTACCTACAAAAGGCTGATGTCTTCCAATGAGGCCAATCTTCTTGGGAAAATGATGCGCCAGGTAGTGACTTCAGGTACAGCTTCTGCGTTGAATGGCAGGTCCTATACTGTTGCCGGCAAGACAGGGTCTGCAGAGTTTAATGAGCAGGGAGACAGCCATTCCTGGTTTGTTGGTTATACGAATGTAGATAATCCGGAACTTGTGATCGCGGTGATCGTTGAGAATGGCGGAGCAGGAAGTGAAGCTGCAGTGCCTATCGCGGGACAGGTTTTCGATGCATATTATGCTTCCTGATAACTTATGGTTGCCAGTATTCTAAAAAAGAGGTATACTATACAGCAGTAAAACACACGCATTACAGGAGGGATTGCAAGATGATAGAAGCAACGAGCTGTGGCGGTGTGGTAATTCATCGAGGTAAGATTCTGGCACTTTACAAATCCTACAAAAACCGTTATGAAGGATGGGTATTACCAAAGGGAACAGTGGAGCTGGGAGAAAGCCATGAGCAGACTGCTCTGCGGGAAGTAAAAGAAGAAGCAGATGTTAAGGCTTCCATTGTAAAATATATCGGGAAAAGCCAGTATAATTTTACAGTTCCGGAAGATATGGTAAGTAAAGAAGTACACTGGTATCTTATGACGGCTGATAATTATCATAGCAAGCCTCAAAGAGAAGAGTTCTTCGTGGATTCCGGCTATTACAAGTTTCATGAGATTTACCATTTGCTGCGTTTTTCCAATGAGAAGCAGATCGTAGAAAAGGCATACCAGGAGTATCTGGAGATGCGAAGTGCAGGTCTGTGGGCAAGAGGACAGAAATATTTTTAAAGGAGGGACTGCTGCATCCGTGATCAGATCCGTGCAGCAGTCCCTGTTTAGATCATGGATAATATGGGTATGCTCAGATTACAGATAAAGGGGTGACAGGCTTATGCCAAAATGGATCACAGACTATTATATAGGAGCAGGGATCAAGCATCCCAAGAAGACCCGTAAGAAGATTGATGCAGGGCACCTTACAGTAGATGTATACCTGATCACTTTGTCAGAGAATCCAGGCAATCTTCTGGAGATCATCCCTGCATCTATGCTGGTGCAGAAGTCATATGCCAGGATCTGCCCTACGATTGTAGGGATGGAGAAAGGCAAGGATGCGGCTATTGATATGGCAGCAGGGATCATAAAAGAGATTTATGAGACAACCGGTCATTTTCAGGTAAAAGATTATTTTAAGAACAGGTGAGCGTATGTTACATATATTATGGGCGATCATAAAGTTCATACTGATTCTGGCAGGCGTGTTGATCGGACTTGCCTTGGCAGTCATACTTCTTATACTGTTCTGTCCGGTACGTTATCGGATGTGGGGCAGCAAAGACCGGGGAAACTGGGAACATGCTAGGGGCACAGCCAGGGTTAGCTGGCTTTTAGGACTGGTATCCTTGCGGATCTGTTATCAGGATGGAAAAGAAAAACACAGTCTGAAGCTTGCTGGTATCTCGCTGTTTGGAAAAAAGAAAAAAAGAAGAAAAAAGAAGCCTGAAACTGATCAGGTACAATCAGTAACCGCCCCAAAGAAGCCTGTTTCTAAGCAGACAGATGAAATGCCATCCATGCCAACGCAAACAGAAGAAAAGCTGACAGTATCAATGCATACAGACTCAGAACAGACAGATACAGCATCAGGTAACAGAAAGGTCAAAGAACCACCTGCTCCAAAGCCTGAGAAATCTCAATCTTCACAAAGAAAAGGATTTTTCCTTGGAATCAGGGCAAAACTAAAAACAGTGCTTCAAAGGATTAGGACATTTTTTAAAAAGCTTAAAAATATCAGGCAAACATTTGCACACATCATGAAAAAGGCAAAATGGTGGATGGGCTTTTTTAGGTCAGAAGAAATGAAAGAAGCATTTGGCCTTATTAAGGAACAGTGTACAGGCCTTCTGAAACACATTTTTCCCACCAAGATCAGTGGAAACGCAGCATTCGGGTGCGAAGATCCGGCAGTAACAGGAATGATCCTTGCAGTGCTTGGCATGAGCATTCCCCTTCATAAGAACTGTATCCAGGTTTCTCCTGCTTTTGAAAATGAAGAGAGTTTTCTGGAAGGGGAAATAAACATGAAAGGACGGATCTACGGAATCGTCCTGCTGCGAACAGGAATCCGTATTTATTTTAACAAAAATATAAAGCATATCATTAACCAGTGGAAACATAAGGAGGATCTGAATTATGGAAAATGAAAACAATTTTAAAGAAACTGTCAATTCCCTGTTTAAAGGAATGGATGGCTTTGTAGCAGCTAAAACCGTTGTAGGTGATGCGATCCATGTTGGGGATACCATTATCCTTCCACTGGTAGATGTTTCCTTTGGCGTAGGTGCCGGAGCATTTGCAGGAGATAAGAAGAATAATGGCGGCGGCGGTCTGGCTGGCAAGATGAGTCCATGCGCAGTACTGGTGATCCAGAATGGTACTACAAAGCTTGTAAATGTTAAGAATCAGGACGGGCTGACTAAGGTGCTTGATATGGTTCCGGATTTTGTAAACCGCTTTGCACCGGATACAGCTGCTTCCAAAGATCAGGAAGAACAGGAGTAATAGATACTAAAACCAAAGGAAGAACAGGGGTAATAGATACTAAAATCAAAGGAACTGCATAAGATATAATAATCCCACAGAAAGAAAGGATAGAGATGAACAGACTGTTAGGACTCATCCTGTTCTTTATAGGGATCGGGATGGTCATTGGGATTCTTGTAACAGAAAGCCTGCTAGTTTTTATGGTGGCAGCCGCCTGTATGCTTTGTGGTTATCATATGTTTTGTCATTAAGCTTCATACGTTGTATATCAGGACCGCATATCTTAAAAGGGGAGTGCGGTCCTTTCACATAAAATGGCAAAAAAATACCCTCGCATCTCTGCGAGGGTAAGGTGTCATTTAGGCTCTCTCTACATTTCCGGATCTTAAGCAGGAAGTACATACGTACATCTTCTTTGAGCCGCCTTCTGTTTTAACTCTGACGGATTTCACGTTAGATTTCCACATCTTATTGGATCTTCTATGGGAATGACTCACATTGTTTCCGAAATGAGCACTTTTTTCACAAATAGCGCATTTAGCCATGATAGCACCTCCTTGACGCTTTTTTTCAACAGGTTTTATTTTAACAGATGAAATGGTCTTTTGCAAGTAAAAAAAGGAAAAATATAAAATAATTTCTTGACAAATTTATTTATCCGCTAAAAGATAGATCTATTTCTCCGTTAAAATGCCTTGAAAATAAAAGTTTTTTGATATATGATGGTACGAGTTAAAACTCTATCATTGCGAAATGATATGAAAAAGGGTATAATACAGATACACGAATATGAATTTTATGGAGGTAAACCATATGAATGGACGCATAGATTCCGGATTGGGTCAGATTGTCATTGATACAGATGTAATAGCCACATATGCCGGAAGTGTAGCAGTGGAGTGCTTCGGTATTATTGGTATGGCAGCAGTAAGCATGAAGGATGGTCTTGTTAAGCTGCTTCGCAGGGATTCCCTGAAGCATGGAATTAATGTACGGATTACTGAGGACAATAAGATTCGCCTGGATTTCCATGTTATCGTGGCATACGGTGTGAATATCAGTACGATTGCAGATAATCTTGTCAGCAATGTAAAATATAAAGTAGAAGCTTTCACTGGACTTGAGATTGAGAAGATCAACATTTTCGTAGAAGGCGTGCGTGCCATAGATTAGGATTAAGAGGAGGAACTTGTGGTGAGTAAACAGACCATAGATGCCAATGTACTTTCCAGGATGTTTCTGGCTGGTGCCAAGAACCTGGAAGCGAAGAAAGAATGGATCAACGAATTAAACGTATTTCCTGTGCCTGACGGAGATACCGGTACCAATATGACACTGACGATCATGTCTGCTGCATCTGAAGTAGGAAATATTTCCCAGATGAATATGGAGGTACTGGCAAAGGCCATTTCTTCCGGATCCTTAAGAGGCGCAAGAGGTAATTCCGGTGTGATCCTTTCTCAGCTGCTTCGTGGTTTTACAAGAGGTGTACGTATGCTGGAGGAGCTGGACGCAGTAGCGATCGCCGCAGCCATGGAGAAGGGCGTTGAGACAGCATACAAGGCAGTTATGAAGCCTAAGGAGGGCACCATCCTGACAGTGGCAAAGGAAGCAGCCATCAAGGCAGCTGAGATTGCAGAGTCAGCAGAGGATCTGGAGCCGTTTTTCCTTGAGATCTTTGATCATGCAGAGAAGACTCTTGCCAGGACACCGGATATGCTGCCTGTGCTGAAAGAGGCAGGCGTTGTGGATTCCGGCGGACAGGGACTTCTTGAGGTGTTCAGAGGTGCTATTGACGGATTCCTTGGAAAAGAGATTGATTATACAGAGTTTGCAGGAACATCTGCAGGTTCGGCTGTTACAAAGATTTCTCCCCAGGCAGAAGCGGACATTAAGTTTGGCTACTGTACAGAGTTTATCATTCTTCTGGATAAGCCGCTTCCAGATGTGGAGCTTCACAGCTTCAAGAAATTCCTGAATTCCATTGGTGATTCCATTGTATTGGTAGCAGATGATGAGATCGTAAAGGTGCATGTACACACCAATCATCCGGGTCAGGCATTTGAGCGTGCACTTACCTATGGTGCGCTTTCCCGTATGAAGATCGATAACATGCGCGAAGAGCATCAGGAGAAGCTGATCAAGGATGCAGAGAAGCTTGCCAGGGAGCAGGAAGAAGCAGAAGCAGCAAAAGAAACAAAGCCGGCCAAGGAAGTAGGATTTATTTCCGTATCCGTAGGAAGCGGACTTTCTGCTATCTTCAAGGATCTTGGAGTTGACTATCTGATCGAAGGCGGACAGACCATGAATCCAAGCACAGAAGATATGCTGAATGCCATTGATCAGGTAAATGCAAAAACCATTTATATTTTACCTAATAACAAGAATATTGTTCTGGCTGCCAATCAGGCAAGGGATCTGACAGAGGACAAGACCATTATTGTTGTGCCTACAAAGACCATTCCACAGGGTATTTCAGCTTTGATCAGCTTTGTGCCTGAGAAGAGTCCGGAAGAGAATCTGGAAGCAATGACAGAAGCGATCTCTATGGTACAAACAGGCCAGATCACTTATGCAGTGCGTGATACCAGACTGGATGAGAAAGAGATCCATGAAGGGGATATAATGGGTATTGGAGATCATGGTATCCTGGCAGTAGGCAAAGGACGTACCAATGTAGCAAAAGATACGGTTGCTGCAATGGATACAGAGGATGCAGAAGTGATCAGTATTTACTTTGGTGAGGATGTGCCTGAAGAAGAAGCTCAGAAGCTTGGAGAAGAGCTGGAAGCAGCATATCCGGACTGTGAAGTAGAAGTAAATATGGGTGGACAGCCTATTTACTATTACATTATTTCTGTAGAGTGATCCGGCAGACAGGAGGACAGGACAATGATGAAACCACTCCGCAGTCTGAAGGGAGTCGGGGATAAAACAGAAAAGCTTTTTCAGAAGATCGGTGTGATCACAACTGAGGATCTTCTGGAATATTTTCCGAGAAATTATGATGCATATGAAGAACCTGTTACCATCGGCAGTCTTTCCAAGGGAGAGACTGCCGCTGTTTCTGGTACGGTTATTTCCAGCGTATATGTAAATAAAGTGCGAAATCTGCAGATAGTGACAGTTACCATTGCAGATGCCACAGGAAAGCTTCCTGTGACCTGGTTTAATACGCCCTATCTTCGCTCTACCTTAAAAAGAGGCAGCAGCTTTGTATTTCGTGGTCGTGCAGTCTGGAAGCAGGGCAGGCTTTTGATGGAGCACCCGGAGATTTTTACCCATGGCGCTTATGAAGAGATCCTGCACAGCCTTCAGCCAATCTACGGACTGACTGCAGGGCTTTCCAACAAAACAATTATAAAGCTGGTACATCAGGCTTTGAATGAAGAAAGTTTGCAGGAAGAATTTCTTCCTGAAGACCTGAGGGAAAGGCTTCATCTGGCAGATCGTAATTATGCCTTGCAGACCATTCATTTTCCAAAGAACATGACAGAGCTTCTTACTGCCAGAAAGAGGCTGGTATTTGATGAGTTCCTTATGTTTATCCTGGCTGTACAGCAGCTGAAAGAAAAGACAGAAACAGCCAGGAATGCCTTTCCTATGAAGCCTGTGTGGACCACGGAGAATATTATTGATAATCTGCCCTATTCTCTTACCAGGGCTCAGATGAATGTATGGCATGAAGTGGAAAGAGATCTGTGCAGCCATTCCCTGATGTCCAGGCTGATTCAGGGAGATGTGGGAAGCGGCAAGACGATCCTTGCTTTTCTGGCAATGATCCTTACAGTGGAAAATGGATATCAGGCAGCACTGATGGTACCAACGGAGGTACTTGCCAATCAGCATTTTGAAGCATTTCAGAAGCTGCTTGACCAGCAGCAGATCATTTCTTGCAGACCGGTTCTTCTTACTGGATCTGTAACTGCTGCATCCAAGCGCAAGATCTATCAGGCCATAGATTCAGGGGAGGCCAATGTGATCATCGGCACCCATGCCCTGATCCAGGAAAAAGTAACCTATCAGAATCTGGGGCTTGTGATTACAGATGAGCAGCACCGATTCGGGGTTAAGCAAAGAGAGGCGCTGACAACAAGAGGTGAGTCGCCTCATGTACTAGTTATGAGTGCCACACCGATTCCAAGGACATTGGCGATTATTTTGTATGGAGATTTGGATATTTCCGTGATCGATGAACTGCCTGCAGCACGTCGTCCTATTAAGAACTGTGTGGTGGACACCTCATATCGGCCAAAAGCCTATTCTTTTATTGAGCGGCAGATACAGGAAGGCAGACAGGCGTATATCATCTGTCCTATGGTGGAAGAAAGTGAAGGGATGGATGGAGCAAATGTTACGGACTATACTGCATCTCTGAAAGCAATCCTGCCTTCTCACATTACAGTAGCTGCCCTTCACGGCAAGATGAAGCCTAAAGAAAAGAATGCTGTTATGGAGGCTTTTGCAGCAGGGCAGATCCAGGTACTTGTATCTACCACTGTAGTGGAGGTGGGGGTGAATGTGCCTAATGCTACCGTGATGATGGTGGAAAATGCAGAACGCTTCGGGCTTGCTCAGCTGCATCAGCTTCGCGGCCGGGTAGGAAGAGGTGAGTATCAGTCTTACTGCATCTTCATCCAGGGCAATGAGGAAAAAGAAACCTCTAAGCGTCTTGATATCCTGAACAAATCCAATGATGGGTTTTTTATTGCCGGAGAAGATTTAAAACTTCGTGGCCCAGGGGATCTTTTCGGGATCCGTCAAAGTGGCTTAATGGAATTTAAGATCGGCGATATTTATAATGATGCAGATGTACTGAAGATGGCCAGTGAGGCAGGAGGGCAGATCCTGGAACTGGATCCGGAGCTGGATCTGCCACAGCATGCAGGTCTGAAAAAGCATATGAGCAGCTACCTGAAAGACCATCTGGAGAATCTGGGATTGTAGAGGTGCGCAGGAGAAGTATGTCATGCAATTGCATGACGCGCACCTCGCAGCAAGAATGCCTCGGCATTCTTGAATTTTACGGATTCTAAGGCTCTGTATTCATAAAAAGTGAAAAACTGTCTGTACAAAATAAATGAAAAATTATTGAAAAACAGAAAAAAATGTGCACCCCTCCCACATATTTATTGGAAAGTAATGGTTATTTCTATAGATAATGACCGGAAAATCCATAAATTAAATACAAAATTACTGAATTTGGAACAGATAATCAGCTTTTACATGAAA
Source organism: Blautia ammoniilytica (assembly GCF_025566965.1). Classification (NCBI taxonomy): domain Bacteria; kingdom Bacillati; phylum Bacillota; class Clostridia; order Lachnospirales; family Lachnospiraceae; genus Blautia; species Blautia ammoniilytica. Next base: position 184,473 of record NZ_JAOQJL010000002.1, read on the forward strand.
AAACTCTAACTTGAAAAAAGAAAAAAACAGTAGTATCCTAGATTAGTAAAAATTAATCTTCACCTTTTAAGGAGGCTATTATATGGCTACAAAAAGAACCGTAAAGAAAGCAGAGACAATGGCTGCCAAGGCTGCTGCAAAGGCTACCGTAAAAGAGGCTGCTGTAAAACCTGTTGTTAAGGAAGCAGCAAAAGAGGTAACTGTAAAAGCTGCAGAGACAAAAGCTGAGACAGTAAAAGCAGAGCCTGCAAAAGAACCGGTTGTAAAAGAGGCTGCCAAGGTGACTACTGCAGCAAAAGAGACTGAGAAACCTGCTGCAAAGAAAACCACTGCAAGGAAAGCTCCGGCAAAGAAAGTGGTTGCCAAGAAGGAAGTTTCTGCAGATGTTTATGTTCAGTTTATGGGAAGGGAACTACTGACAAAAGAAATCGTTGCCAATGTTAAGAAAGCATGGGCAGGCATGACAGGAAAAAAAGAAGAAGACATCAAAGAGCTGCAGGTTTATGTTAAGCCTGAAGAGAACAAAGCTTACTATGTTGTTAATGGAGAGGCTGACGGTAATTACATCGATCTTTGATCCTGTTTGTTTTACACACATATTCCCGGGAAATCTTATGATTTTCCGGGATTTTTTTTTGCTAAAAATGAGAAAGTATGTTAATATTTTACGGAAAGCCTTAAGAGAATTTTAACATAATATATAGCAAGAATTCTCCTTCCTCTACAGGTGGGAGATGAATTGCATAAAAGCAAAAAGAACACTTGTTCTTCGATACGAACCATGGTATAATAGAATCAGTCGATAAAATAAATATTCGAAAAAAAGGACTGATTTTATGGAAAAAACAGATCACAATGCACATTCGGTATATTTGATGTATTATCATCTGATTATGGTGGTAAAATATCGAAGAAAAGTTATCAATGATTCAATTTCAGAAAGAGCAAAGGAAATATGGGAATATATTGCCCCGCGATATGGAATTGTTTTGGAGGAATGGAATCATGATATTGACCATGTGCATGTAATGTTTCGTGCACAGCCTAAAACGGAACTCAGTAAATTTATCAATGCTTATAAAAGTGCCAGCAGCAGGCTGCTGAAAAAAGAGTATCCGGAAATCCGGGAAAAACTTTGGAAAGAAGCATTCTGGAGCCAGAGTTTCTGCCTTTTGACGGCAGGAGGGGCACCAGTAGAAGTGATCCGAAGGTACATCGAAACCCAGGGAGAGAAAAAGTATTGAACATAGCATATCGTTTCCGAATTTATCCAACAGATGAACAGAAGATACTCTTTGGAAAAATATTTGGCTGCTGCCGCTTTCTGTACAATCAGATGCTTAATGATAAGATACAGGAGTACAAAAAGACAAAGAAAATGTTAAAAAACACACCAGCTATGTATAAAAA